>NZ_DATCNW010000125.1:0-15821 GCF_036565025.1 Pengzhenrongella sp. | reverse complement strand
TTGACGTCCTATAGGACGTCAACGCTCGGACGTTAGGGGGGAGGTGCGCGTCGCCGACGGCGAGTTTGCCTAGCCGAGTTTGCCTAGCCCTTGGTGTGGCGCGGCGTGGCGGTCATGACTTGCCGCGGGGTGTGACGACCTGGCCCGTGGAGCTGGTCATGTACTCGGACAGGTTCCTGAACTGCGCGGTGTACGGGCGGATCTTGACCCCGTCGACCCCGTTCGCCGTCGCCAGCTCGCCGAAGCCGGACGTCTGCATCGCGACCTTCAGGATGTTGGTCGCGCTGCGCTGCAGGTCACCGAGGCGCAGGTTGTAGCCGGTGGCCGGGTAGCTCCCCTTGATGACCACCGTGTAGGACACGACCGGGCTGGTGG
Organism: Pengzhenrongella sp.; assembly: GCF_036565025.1. Taxonomy (NCBI): domain Bacteria; kingdom Bacillati; phylum Actinomycetota; class Actinomycetes; order Micrococcales; genus Pengzhenrongella; species Pengzhenrongella sp. The sequence goes on along the minus strand of NZ_DATCNW010000125.1, from coordinate 15,446 downwards.
CGTCCGACGGGTCCTGGTGCACGACGTCGCCGATCGAGATCGCCGCCTTCTGCGTCGCGTTCAGGGCGGTGCTCGCCGGGGCGAGCAGACCCGTCAGGGCGGCGTACGCATTCGCCACCGAGCCGTAGGCGGGCACCGGGGTGAACACCTCGTTGTTGATCGCGTCCCGGCTGGTCTCGCCGGAGAGCGGTACCTGGGACAGGTCGGTGCCCTTGTCCACGGTCGTCCTGATCGTCTGGTCCCCGTCCGCTGAGAGGGTCAGACTGCCGAGGCTCCAGACGTAGGTCGTCCACTTGAGCTCGCCGAACGTCGTCGTCGACTTGTTGTACGCGGGCAGTCCGGTCAGGTCGAGCGTCGGGACGACCTTCTTGAGGGAGGCGACGACCTGGCCCGGGTTGTTCCCCGGCTCGACCAGGTCGTTGCCGGCGTACTGGACGGCGAGGATCCCGGCCTGGTCCACGGAGGTCCAGTCGGTCATCGTCAGGCCTTTGAAGCCCCACTCCCCGCGCAGGATGTTCGTGTCGAGGTCGTACGAGCCTGCGGTGTGCCGGCCGTTGACCTTGTTGTAGGAGGTCATGACGGCCATGGGCTGTGCGCTCGTGACCGCAATCTCGAAGCCCTTGAGGTAGATCTCGCGAAGCGCCCGCTCGCCGATCACGGCGTCGGTCGTGTTGCGGTCCGTCTCCTGGTTGTTGGCGACGAAGTGCTTGATCGTGACGCCGACCCCCGGGTTGCTCTGCACGCCCTTGGTCGCTGCCGCGGAGGTGAGACCGGCGACCAGCGGATCCTCGGCGTAGTACTCGAAATTGCGTCCGTTGAGCGGGTCGCGGTGGATGTTCATGCCCGGAGCGAGCCAGAGCGTGACTCCGAACTCCTTCATCTCCGCACCGATGGCCGCGCCGACCTGGGTGACCACGCCGGGATCCCAGGACTGGGCGAGCAGGGTCCCGATCGGCCACGCAGTGGCGAACTGATAGGTCGCCGGGGTCGTCGCGAGCTGCTTGGTGAGGCGAAGGCCGGCCGGTCCGTCAGAGAGGGTCATCGCCGGCAGGCCGGCGCTCTCGTACTTCGCGGTCGTATAGCCCGCGGCGCCGTCGGCCGACTTCGTGGATCCGGCGGCCTTCGAGCCCTCGACGATGGTGGCGAGCTGGGTGGTGCTCAGCCCGGCGACGAACTGCTCGATCGTCGCCTTCTTCTTGAGCACGTCGTAGAGCGTGGTGCCCGCCTTTGTGCGGACGTACTTCGCCGTCTCGCCCGTCTTGGTGACGTACGGCGCGCCCGTGCCCTCCCAATCGGTGCTGTTGCGGTCGAGGTACGCGGTCGTCGAGGAGATCTTCGCCCCGTCGATCGCGGAGTACGGCGACGAGGGGTCGACCGCGACCGACTGGTCGTACTTCGAGGTGTTCTGCTCAGCCCGGAAGCCCTTGGTGCTCAGGTTGACGAGCCGTGCCTTCGCGATCTCGGCGTGCTGGGACGCGTAGCCGTAGAACTCGGACGGCGAGCTGGTGAGCTCGGTGGCCGGGGCGGTGTCGTTCTGCTGGTTCGACAGCTGCTGCGTCACGGTCGTCTTCTTGAGGTTCAGCCGTGCCGCGACGTGGGTGTCACGCGAGGACGTACCGACACGGATCAGGTAGTCGCCCGCGTCCATGACATAGGCGGCCTTCGCAACGTCGTAGGAGGACATCTGCGTCGTGTCGAACCTGATCGTCACGGTCTGGGACGCGCCCGGCGCGAGAGCGGCGGTCTTCGCGTACCCGGCCAGCTCCTGGTAGGGCTTGTCCAGGCCCGTCTGGGGCGCTGAGAAATAGGCCTGGACCACCTGCTTTCCGGTGGCCGCGCGGCCGGTGTTCGTGACCTTGGCCTTGACCGTCACCGCCTTCATGTCCGCGGTGACGGTCTGGGCATCGATCCTGAAGTGGGCGTACGACAGTCCGTAGCCGAACGGGTAGTTCACGACGCCTGCCGGGTCGGCGGCGTTGATCGACCTGTACTTCGAGTCGAAGTAGCGGTATCCGACGTAGATGCCCTCGCTGTACTGCTCGTGCAGGGGATCGCCGTCGTTCGACGCGAAGGTCGCGGCCGCAGGGTACTGGGCATAGCTGGAGGCCCAGGTGTCGGTGAGCTTGCCGGACGGGGTGACGGTGCCGTTGAGGATCTCCGTCAGCGCGTTGCCCGACTCCTGCCCGGCCTGGCTCATGAGGAGCAGGGAGTCGAGCGCATCGTGGCCGGCGGGATCGGTCGCTGCGGCGTTGATCTGCTTGAAGAACGACGTGTCGACGACTCCGCCGACGTTGAGCACCACAACGGTGTTCTTGTACGTCTGCCCGATCAGTTTGAGGTCCGCACGCTCGACGTCGGTCAGCAGGTAGTCACCGGGCCCGGAGGTCCGGTCCGCGCCCTCGCCCGAGTTGCGGGCGACGACGTAGATCGCCGTGTCGGTCGGTGCGGTGGGCGCCACGGTGGCGGGGGTCAGCAGCTGCTCGACGGAGGAGTAGTCGATGGCAGGTTTGCCGAAACCGCCGCTGCCACTGGGGTACTTCGCGTCGTACGCGGCGACCATCGCCTGGTAGTACGCGTCGCTGGTCGTGATCGGGTACCCGGCGTTCTCGAGGCCCTTGCGGATCGAGACCGTGTACCGGTTGTTGACCTCGCCGGAGCCGGTGCCACCCGCGACGGTCTTGTGCGCGCCGACACCGAAGAGGGCGACGTTGCCGGTCTTCGGCATCGGCAGCGCCTTGTTCTGGTTCTCCAGCAGCACCATCCCCTGGGTCGCCGCGGCCTTCGAGCGCTGGGCGTTCTGCAGCTCGAGCGCGCTGGGCCCCGGGTCGGTCGTCGCTGCGCCCGCGCTGACCGTGCCGGCCAGTACGAGCGCGGCCGCCACCGCCATGGGCAGTGCGGACCGTCGGATTGCGAACCTTCGGCGTGATGGATGCATGGAGTTGTCCTCTCTGACAACGCGGCATTTCGGGCACATCGGGTAAAGCGAACGGCCTGCCCTCATCGGCATTCCGGCCGCATCCATTTTGTTCAAGAACGCGACGAAATTGAAGGTACAAGGCTTCTTTCGGTGTGTCAAAGGCTCAAAAAGGACCAATATGTGAGTCTTTTCAGCCCATGCAGGAACATTTAATCGGACCACTTTGGCGGTAATTGCGGTGGCCGGTCACCTAGAGTTCGGACCATGACGACAGCTGCCGATCGTCCAGCTCCGCGGGACCGGACCCGGGAGGAGCTCTACCTGCTCATCCGGTCCGGACGCGAGGTCACCCGTTCCGAGCTCGCCCGGGTGACCGGCATGTCTCGCAGCACCGTCAACCACGCCGTGGGGCGGCTGCTCACCGACGGGCGCGTCACGGAGGTCGAGACGCAGGCCAAGGGTCGCGGCTCGGGCAGCGGCCGTCCCGCCATCAGCCTCGCGGCGGTCGCCTCGGGCGCGCCTGTCGCGGCGATCGACTTCGGCCACAGCCACATCCGGGTGGCGGTCGCCGACGCGCTCGGGCGCCCGCTGGGCGAGGAGCGTCTGGCGATCGACGTCGACGTCCACGCGGCCGAAGCCATGCGGCTCGCTGCCGGGGCGCTGACCAGGCTTCGGGAGGAGCACTCGGTCGAGAGCCTGTCCGCACTGGTCGCGGGCATCCCCGGCCCGCTCGACAGGCGCACCGGCATGGTGCGGTCGCCCACCATCCTGTCCAGCTGGGTGGGGCTCGCGCCCGCCCGGGAGCTGGAGCGGTTGCTCGACGTGCCGGTCCATGTGGAGAACGACGCGCTGCTCGGTGCCTATGGCGAGCGCACGTGCGGTTCGGGGCGCCACCACGAGGACTTCCTGTACGTCAGGGCCTCGGACGGCGTCGGCGCGGGCATGATCCTCGCCGGCGAGCCGTACAAGGGATCGAGCGGTCTCGCCGGCGAGATCGGGCACACCGCGCTGCCCGGTCGCTCCGAGCTGTGCCGGTGCGGAAACCGCGGCTGTCTCGAGGCCGTGGTGTCCGTCCGCGCGATCCGCGAGCAGCTCGCCCACACGCACCCCACGATCGACCCCGGCGCAATCGACATCGGATCGTTCGACGACGCCATCGCCGAGCGCATCCTCAACGAGGCTGGCCGGACGCTGGGCAGCGTGCTCGCCCACCTGTGCAACCTGCTGAACCCGTCGGCGCTGATCATCGGCGGCGAGCTCGGCTGCGTCGGGGCACCCCTCATCGACGGCGTGCACTCCTCGATGGGGCGCTACGCGCAACCCGCGACCGGCGCGGCGATCGAGATCGTTCCCGCGGAGCTCGGCGTGCGCGCCGAGATCACCGGCGCCCTTCAGCTCGCCGTGACGCTGGCGTCCCGATGACCGCCGACGACGACGCTCTGGTCCGCGCCCTCGTCGACCTCGCCGAGGTGGTGGACGGCATGAACGCGGCGGTGCGGCAGCGGGCGGAGAAGCGGCGCGACCAGACGCTGATCCCTGTGGTCGAGGTGCGGGTCCTGCGGGACGTCCTGCGTCACCCGGATTCGAGCGTCGGGGCGATCGCTGCGTCCACCGGCCTGCCTGCGAGCGACGTCGCCGCGGCGGCAGGATCGCTCGGACGGCGCGGCCTCCTCGCACGCGAGGCGACCGGCACCACTGCGCAGACAAGCAGGTTTCGGGCGACGCCGTCGGCCGTCGACCTGCGGGACACGGCCCGCGAGGTGTCGGCCCAGACGCTGCGCTACGCGCTCGCGGGCATCAGCTCGGCCAACGTGGCCGAGCTCGAGGCTGCCGCACGCGGACTCGGCGCGCTCGGTGCCGCACTGGGCTGGCAGGACATCCACGATTCGTACCGCGACGGCTGACGTCGACCATCGTCGCGCTAATGCAGGGCGGCGAACACCTCGCCCAGCAGGACGTCGAGATCGAGCACCCCGTCCGACGTCGCCCACGCGTCGACCGCACCGCCTTGCCCATCGCGGGCGACGACGACGCGGCAAAGCAGGCGGTGGTCCGATTCCTCGACGCCATCGGTTACGACAGCCTCGACCTCGGACCTCTCGCCGAGGGATGGCGGACCGAGCCGGGCACGCCGCTGGCGGTCGCGCCCTACTTTCGCGATCCGACGCCCGCAAGCACTCACCCGTACCAGCGATTCCTGGACGCAGAGACGGTTCCGGTGCCGATCGAGGACGCCCGGCGGCTGGCGCAGGCCGCCACGCGAGCGTGAGTTGCCACCTCCCCACGCCGGCCGCGAACTGGGAGTTGTTGTCGTCTTTCCGCCGCCGCGACGACAACAATTCCTAGTTCGATGCGAAAGGAGCGACGACGACGATCGTTTCGCGACTGCGGGCGATTACAGGAGGTCTTTGGCGATCTCCGCTTTGGCGCGCTGCTCCTGCTCTAGGGTGGCGGCCCAGCTTGCTAGGAGGTTGAGGGCGTCCTGGGTCGGCGAGCCGGGTTCGGCTGTGTACACGATCATGGTCAGTCCTGGGTCGGTGCGGAGCTCGAGCGCCTCGTAGGTCACGTCGAGGTGACCGACGACGGGGTGGTGCAGCTTCTTGGTCCCCGTGCTGTGGAACAGCACGTTGTGCGCCGCCCACCTGGTCCGGAACTCCTCGCTCCGGGTCGACAGCTCACCCACGAGGTCGGTCAGCGCACGGTCGTAGGGGCTGCGGCCAGCCTCGGCGCGCAGCACCGCGACCATGTCGCTGGCGACGCGTTCCCAGTCGGGGTAGAACTCGGCGGCCCGCGGGTCCAGGAAGGTGAACCGGGCCGTGTTGGCCGGCTGCGCCGGGCTGTCGATGACCGGTGCGTAGAGCGCGCGACCCAGGGAGTTGGTAGCCACGACGTCGGCCCGGCCGTTGCGCACCCAGGCCGGCGCGTTGATCGTGTCGAGGACCCGCTGCACGCTCGGGCGCACCTGCTTCGAAGCCGGGCGGCGGCGGGGTCTGGCGCTGGCGCTCGTGGCATGGGCCAGGTCGAACAGGTGGGCGCGCTCGGCGTCGTCGAGCTGCAGCGCGCGGGAGAGGGCCTCCAGGACACCGTCGGACGCGCCGGTGAGGTCGCCCCGTTCGAGGCGGATGTAGTAGTCGACACTGACCCCGGAGAGCATCGCGACCTCTTCGCGGCGCAGCCCGGGGACGCGCCGGTTCCCGCCGTAGGCAGGCAGGCCCGCCTGCTGCGGGGTGATCCTGGCCCGACGGGTCGCCAGGAACTCTCGGATCTCGGTGCGGTTGTCCACTCAGCGAGCGTACGAGCGCGCCCGCGAGCGTGGGAGGCCCTGCCGGTACCTGCCTCGACAGGCCCTGCCACCTCTCACCGGACCGGGGTTTCCTTGCAGCATGCCCTCTCCCGTACCCACGTCTTCTCCATCGGTGGCGGCGCCGCGCACCAACGCCGTGCTGGCTGTCATCCTCATCAGCTACTTCATGCTCGTGCTGGACGTCTCCATCGTCATCGCGGCGCTGCCGCAGATCCGCGCCGACCTCGGCTTCACGGCCACCGGCCTGTCCTGGGTGCAGAGCGCGTACCTGCTGGCGTTCGGTGGCCTGCTGCTGCTCGGGGCCCGCGCCGGTGACCTGCTCGGACGCCGACGCATGTTCGTCGTCGGGTTGGGGCTGTTCACCGCGGCCTCGCTCGTGATCGGCCTGGCGGTGTCGCCGGCGATGCTGATCGCGGCCCGCGCGGTGCAGGGCGTCGGTGCCGCGGTGCTGGCGCCCTCCACGCTGGCGCTGCTGCAGACCACCTTCCGGGAGGGGCCCGACCGCACCCGGGCGCTGGGCTACTACGGCGCCGTCGCGGGAGTCGGTGCGAGCGTGGGCCTGGTCGCGGGTGGGGTCCTGACGGACCTGATCTCGTGGCGCGTCGGATTCTTCATCAACGTGCCGCTCGGCATCGTCCTGTTGATCGCCGCGACGCGCGTGCTGCCCGAGACCGTGCGCCACCGGGGTCGGCTCGACCTGCCCGGCGCCGTCACCTCGACGCTCGGGCTGAGCGCGCTCGTGTACGGCCTCGTCCGCTCCGCCGACGCCGGCTGGACCGACCCGCTGACCCTCGCGGCCCTCGTGGCGGGGGTCGCGCTCGTCGCCGGGTTCCTCCTGCACGAGCGCCGCGCCGCGCAGCCCATCCTGCCGCTGCGGGTGTTCGCCAGCCGGCAGCGGTCCGGGGCCTACGCCGCGCGGTTCCTGTTCCTCGGCGCGATGGTCGGCTTCTGGTTCTTCACCGCCCAGTTCCTCCAGGGCGTCCTCGGGTACAGCCCGACCATGGCCGGGCTGGCGTTCCTGCCGACGACGGTCGTCAACTTCGCCGCGGCGATGGCGGTGCCGCGCCTGATCCGCCGGTTTGGCAACACCGTGCTGATGGTGACCGGCCTGGTCATCTCGACGCTCGGGGCGGCCTGGCTCACCCAGCTGACCAGCGCCACGCCCTACCTGACCGGGATCGCGCTGCCCATGGTCCTGATCGGCCTCGGCCAGGGCCTGGCGCTGACCCCGCTGACCACGGCGGGCGTCGCCGGCGTGCCGGCGCGGGACGCCGGGGCTGCCTCCGGCGCGGTGAACGTCGCCCACCAGCTCGGCGGCTCGTTGGGGCTCGCCGTGCTCGTCACGGTCGCGGCCGCCGCGGGCCAGGGCGTCACCGATGCCCCCGCGCTGCTCGCCGACCAGGTGGCCGCCACGTTCGACGCCGGCGCGCTGATGCTCGCGGTCGCCGTCGTGATCGCGGTGGCGACCCGCACCCGCCGTCGGCCCGCGTGGCAGGACCGCGAGCTCGAGGACCTCCTGGCGGCCGAGCCGGCCGCTCGCGCAGTCCACGCGTAGCCCTGATCTGCGGCAGCGACCTGTGGCCGTTCGGCTCCCTGACCGCCTCGGCCACGGGCCGCAGGATGGGGCACGAGTTCCTCGGCGTCGTCGAGGAGCTCGGCGCCGACGTGTCCGGACTGCGCAAGGGTGACCTCGTCGTGGCGCCCTTCGTATGGGCCGACAACACGTGCGATTTCTGCCGCGAGGGGCTGCAGACCTCGTGCCGTCACCGGCAGCCTGTACTTCGTCCCCACCGTCGACTTCCTCGACGACCCGGCCGGTGCCTGACCGCGTTGGCACACTGAGCGGATGCCTGACGAACAAGCGCTGATCCGCACTGCTCGCATCGACGACGGCGACGGCGTCTGGCCCCTCGCCCGGGACTTCGCCGGCTCGTTCGAACCCCGACGCGACGCCTTCGACGCCTCCTGGGCTCAGCTGGTCGGCGCGCCACACACGCTCCTGCTCGTCGCAGAGACCCCTGAACGCGCGGTCGCCGGCTACCTGCTCGGCAGCAGTCATCTCACGTTCCTCGCCAACGGCCCGGTCGCCTGGGTCGAGGAGCTCATGGTCGACGAAAAAGCTCGGCACCTCGGCATCGGACGCCGCCTCATGGAACACGCCGAGACATGGGCGCAATCCATCGGTGCCGCCTACGTCGCCCTCGCCAGCCGCCGGGCCGGGCCGTTCTACCTCGCCCTCGACTACGAAGACTCCGCGGTCTTCTACAAGAAGACGCTGGCCTGAGTTCGGCACCAGGTATTGACGCCTACGGCCGCGCCGATTTCTACTGGTTGCATGGACCATGCAACCGTGGGGACGACGAGCGACCGTGAGCTCGCCACCGCCCTCTACACCGTGGTGCACCAGCTGTCCCGGCTCCCGGTGAACGCCGCCGTCGACAAGGCCGGCATCGCGGTCATGTTCGACCTGCACCAGCTCGGCACGGTCCGACCCTCGGATCTGGCCGCGCACATGCACCTCGATCTGTCGACCATCAGCAGGCACCTGCGCGCTCTCGAGCAGCAGGGCATGGTGTGGCGCACCGCCGACCTCGCCGATGCCCGGGCCCAGCGCGTCAGCCTCACCGCTCGCGGCGGCGAGGTGCTGACCCAGCTCCTGGACAACCGCGCAGCGGCGATCCGCGACTCGATCACCCACTGGCCCCCGGATGACCGGCGCACCCTGAGTGAACTCCTGCGCAGGCTGGCGGACGATCTGCGACACACCTCCGAGCCGCACACACCTGCCCGCAACGAAACCCGAACCGACGAGAGGACGGAGTAGCCGTGGCCGACCCCATCACCGACGCCGCCGGCCAGCCCGGCGGCGTCGTACCCGCCCGCTTCACGCACCGCCAGATCCTGGAAATCCTCACCGGTCTGATGACCGGGATGCTGCTGGCCGCCCTCGACCAGACAATCGTGTCCACCGCGCTGCCCACGATCGTCGGCGACCTCGGGGGCCTCAAGCACCTGTCCTGGGTGGTGACGGCCTATCTGCTCGCCTCGACATCGTCCACGCCGCTGTACGGGAAGATCTCCGACCTGTACGGCCGCAAGCCGCTGTTCCGGTTCGCCATCGTCGTGTTCCTCATCGGCTCGGCGCTCGCCGGGCTGTCCCAGTCGATGGGCCAGCTCATCGCGGCGCGGGCGGTGCAGGGCCTCGGGGCCGGCGGCCTGATGGCGCTGGCGTTCGCGATCATCGGCGACGTCATCCCGCCGCGGGAACGCGGCCGCTACCAGGGCTATTTCGGGGCGGTGTTCGCGGTGTCGTCGGTTGCCGGACCGCTGCTCGGCGGCTTCTTCGTCGACCACCTGTCCTGGCACTGGATCTTCTTCATCAACATCCCGCTGGGCCTCGTCGCGCTCGTCGTGACCGACCGGGCGCTGAGTGGGCTGCGGCACGTGCGCCGCGAGCACAGCATCGACTTCCTGGGCGCGGCGCTGATGGTCGCCGGGGTGAGCAGCCTGCTGCTCGGCGTCGTCCGGGGTCGTGAGGTCGGCTGGACCTCCGCCGAGATCCTCGGCCTGCTGGCAGCCGGCGTCGCGCTGTCCGTCGGGTTCGTCTGGTGGGAGTCCCGCGCGGCCGAGCCGATCCTGCCGTTGCGGCTGTTCCACAACCGGATTTTCTCGGTGGCCAGCGGGATCGGGTTCGTCATCGGTTTCGCGATGTTCGGGGCGATCGTGTTCCTGCCGGTATACCTGCAGATCGTCCGCGGGGTCTCCCCGACCCAGTCCGGGCTGGAGCTGCTGCCGCTCATGGTGGGCCTGCTGGGTGCGTCCATCCTCTCCGGGCGGCGGATCACCTCGACCGGGCGCTACAAGCGGTTCCCGGTCGTCGGGACCGCCATCACCACGCTGGCCATGGGCCTGCTGTCGACCCTGGGCGCGCAGACGCCGTACTGGCGAACGGCGCTGTTCATGGCGACCCTCGGCATCGGGATCGGTCTGGTCATGCAGGTCATCGTGCTGGCCATGCAGAACTCGGTCGACCCACGCGACATGGGGGTGGCGACGTCGTCGGCGGCGTTCTTCCGGTCGATGGGTGGCACGTTCGGGGCCGCGATCTTCGGGACGGTGCTGGCCAACCGGCTCATCTCGGAGCTCGCCTCGAGGCTGCCCGCGTCGGCGCTGCACGGGGTGGACCCCGCGCAGCTCACGGGCTCGCCGCAAGTGATCGCCGCGCTGCCGGCGGCGGTCCGTGGGCCGGTGGTCCTGTCGTTCGTGGAGTCGCTGAGCACCGTCTTCCTGACCGCTGTGCCCGTCGTTCTCGTCGCGTTCGTGCTCACCTGGTTCCTGAAGGAGATCGAGCTGCGCGACCACACCGGCGCGGAAGCGGCTCCGTAGCGTCATCCGTTTCGTCGGACCACGGACGACCGTCGAAACGCGGCTCACTACTGTGTGCTCATGCAGGAGCCTTTCGAGGTCGACGGCGCCCGACTGACCTGGCGCGGTGGTGGCGAGACGCTCGTCGTCGAGCCGTGGGGGCGAGGCAGCGTGCGGGTGCGTGCCGCACTCGGGGCCGACGTCGTCGATGCCGACTGGGCGCTCCTGCCGCCGGACGCCCGCGCGCACGACGACGCGCGGGTCGTCGTCGGGCAGGGGACGGCCACCCTGACGAACGGCGCGATCCGGGTCGTCGCGACGGCGTCGGACTTCTTCGACTCCCAGGCCGGCTACCGGCAGTTCGCCTGCCGGCTCGCGTTCTACGACGCCGACGGGCGCCTGCTGCTTCAGGAGGGCGACGACGGCGGGGCGCTCAAGCTCCGAGCGCGCACGTACTCCGCCCAGCCGGGAGGTACCTACCGGATCGGGCTGTCGCTCGAGTCCGACCCGGCCGAGAAGCTCTACGGGATGGGGCAGTACCAGCAGGACATCGGTGACATCAAGGGCTGCACGTTTGAGCTCGCGCACCGGAACTCGCAGGTCAGCGTCCCGTTCGTGCTCTCGAGCGCCGGGTACGGGTTCTTCTGGCACAACCCGGCGATCGGCCGGGCGACGTTCGCCTCGAACCGCACGGAGTGGGTGGCGGAGTCCGCCCGCCAGCTCGACTACTGGGTGACCGCGGGCTCGTCGCCGGCGCGGATCACCGCGTCCTACGCAGACGCCACCGGGCACGCGCCGATGATGCCGGAGCACGGACTCGGCTTCTGGCAGTGCAAGCTGCGGTACTGGAACCAGGGCCAACTGCTCGAGGTCGCTCGGGAGCACAAGCGCCGGGGGCTGCCGATGGACGTCATCGTGGCCGACTTCTTCCACTGGCCGAAGATGGGCGACTTCCGGTTCGAGGAGGAGTTCTGGCCGGACCCGTCGGCGATGGTGGCCGAGCTCAAGGAGCTCGGGATCGAGCTCATGGTCTCGGTGTGGCCGCAGGTGTCCCAGGAGTCGGAGAACTTCGAGGAGATGCGGCGCCGCGGCCTGCTCGTGCTGTCCAACCGGGGCATCGACGTGCAGATGCGGTTCGAGGACCCGAGCCAGTTCGTCGACGTGACGAACCCGGCGGCCCGCGCCTACCTGTGGGACAAGTGCCGGGCGAACTACGCCGGCCACGGGATCCGGCTGTTCTGGCTGGACGAGGCCGAGCCCGAGTACGGCGTGTACGACTTCGACGCCTACCGCTACCACCTCGGCCAGGTCGCCGAGGTCGGCAACCTCTACCCCCAGCTGTTCTCCCGCGCCTTCTACGACGGCATGGTCGCCGACGGCGAGCGCGAGGTCGTCAACCTGGTGCGGTGCGCCTGGGCGGGCAGCCAGCGCTACGGCGCGCTCGTCTGGTCCGGGGACATCCACTCCTCGTTCCCCTCGATGCGCCGGCAGGTGACGGCAGGCATCCACATGGGGATCGCCGGCATCCCGTGGTTCACCACCGACATCGGCGGGTTCGGCGGTGGCCGGACCGACGACCCGGCGTTCCACGAGCTGCTCGTGCGCTGGTTCCAGCTCGGCGCGTTCCTGCCGGTGATGCGCCTGCACGGGGACCGCGGCCCGAGCGAGGCCGTCGTCGCCGCCGACGGCTCGTCCCGCCTCGCGTCCGGCGCTCCGAACGAGCTGTGGAGCTTCGGGGACGAGGTGTACGAGATCCTCGAGCGGTACGTGCACCTGCGCGAGGTCCTGCGGGACTACACCCGCGGCCTGATGGCCCAGGCGCACACGGACGGTCAGCCGGTGATGCGGGCCGTGTTCCACGAGTTCCCCGACGACCCGGCGGCCTGGGACCTTGTGGACCAGTACCTGTACGGACCGGACCTGCTGATCGCCCCGGTGATGACCGCGGGCGCGGTCGCCCGGCCGGTCTACCTGCCCGCGGGGTCGCGGTGGACCAACCTGCACTCCGGCGAGGTGGCCGACGGCGGGTGCTGGCTCGACGTGGACGCTCCGCTCGGCGTCATTCCGGTGTTCGCACGCGACGGCGCACTGCCCCAGCTCGTCGGGAGGATCTGACCGTGACCGCAGCGCCGCATCCAGGGCCGGTCGCCCCGACCCGAACAGCTCAGGTCGCCTTGCGGCCGGTCGACTCGAGCGCGATCCGCGGCGGCTTCTGGTTCGCGCGCCAGGAGACGAATCGCGCCGCGGCAATCCCGGACGGTTCGCGACAGCTGCGCACCGCCGGCAATGTCGACAACCTCGTGAACGCGGCCAAGGGACTGCCTCCGCTGCGCGCCGCGACGCGCATCGACCCGGCGGCCAGCGGGTTCGACAGCGACTCTCCGGGCTATCGTGGCCCGCTTTTCATGGACTCCGACGTCTACAAATGGCTCGAGGCCGCCGCCTGGGAACAGGACCGCTCGGCGAGCGACGAGTTCGGGGCTGACAGCCGAGAGCTGATCAAGGACGTGCTGGCCGCCCAACGCACCTGCGGCTACCTCAACTCGTTCGTCCAGATCGTCACCGGGGCACCGTGGGCCGACCTGCGGATCAGCCACGAGCTGTACTGCGCCGGGCACCTGTTCCAGGCTGCGGTCGCGGCCCATCGGGCGACGGGCGACGAGACGTTGCTCGACGTCGCGTGTCGCTTCGCCGACCTGCTGACCGAGACGTTCGGTCTCGGCCGCTCGCACGACGTCGACGGGCATCCGCTCGTCGAGATGGCCCTGGTCGAGCTGTTCCGCGAGACGGGGGAGCGCCGCTACCTCGACCTCGCGCAGTTCGCCGTCGCGGCCCGCGGCCGCTCGCCGCACGACGGCGCCTACTTCTCCGACCGCGTTGCGGTCCGTGCGGCGACGACCCTCGAGGGCCACGCGGTGCGCGCGCTCTACCTCGCGGCGGGTGCGACCGACGTCGCGATCGAGACCAGCGACGAGAAACTGCTCACCGCGCTCGAGGCGCAGTGGGAGGACGTGGTCGCGTCGAAGATGTACCTCACCGGAGGGATGGGCGCGCGCTGGGACGGTGAGTCGTTCGGGGATCAGTTCGAGCTGCCGACCGAGACGGCATACGCCGAGACCTGCGCCGCGATCGCGAGCATCCAGTGGAGCTGGCGCCTGCTCCTGGCGACCGGCGGGGCGCGCTACGCCGACCTCATCGAACGGACGCTCTTCAACGGGATGCTCGCCGGCGTCTCGCTCGACGGCCAGAAGTTCTTCTACGCGAACACCCTGCAGCTTCGCCGCGATGCTGTCGTGACGACCAGCATCGACCCCGCGCTCGGCCGGCAGCGATGGTTCTCCACGGCGTGCTGCCCGCCGAACGCGATGCGCACGCTCGCCCAGCTGCAGCACTACGTCGCGACCCGCGACGCGGTCGGTGTCCAGCTCCAGCAATACGCGACGGGCACCGTCTGCGCCGAGCTCGAAAGCGGTCGGTTGGTGATCGAGGTTCAGACCGACTACCCGCACGACGGGACCATTCGCGTCACCGTCCTCGAGGCGCCCGAGGCCGCTGCCCGGATCTCGATGCGGATTCCCGCGTGGGCGGCGGGGGCTCGCCTCTCCGCCGGCGGCGAGGAGTTCGAGGCCGCCGCGGGGGAGTACGCCGTCGTCGATCGCGCCTGGCGAGCGGGCGATGTGGTGACCCTCTTCCTGCCGCTCGAGGCGCGACTGACGAGCGCGGATCCCCGGGTCGACGCCGTGCGCGGAAGTGTCGCCGTCGAACGCGGACCCGTTGTGTACTGCCTCGAACAGGTCGACCAACCCGCGTCGGTTTCGGTGGACACGCTCTCGCTCGACCGGGAGCGGTTCGAGAGCGCCGGCGCCACTGAACGGTTCGTCCCTGGACTTCTCGGCGGGACCGTCACCTTGACGCTCCCCGGCCGGTCCGACGGCGCACCGGTCGACCTGGTCGCCATCCCGTACGCCCTGTGGGCGAACCGGCGGCTCGGGCCGATGCGGGTGTGGACGCCTGACGGAGCGCCAGCACGCGACGGCGAACGGTAGCCGGGCCGCTGGGCTCAGCATCGGCCTTGCGCTCCCGTAGCGGGGCCTTCGCCCAGCCACGGCTCGGTCGCCAGCGTCGCCGGACCGTCGATTCCTAGGAGGACGTTCCCGCGGGAACGTCACAGGGTGAGCAACAAGGCTTCCCGCCGGAAGCCCGTCAAATGTCGAGCAGGCTCACCGCGGCCCCGTGAGTTCGTCACTCTCACGCCAGTTCGTCGTTTTCGACCGACGAACTCGCGCCAAAACGACGAACTCGCCCCTGATCAACGGGGCACCGCAGCACTGTGGGCGTTCCCGCGGGAACGCACCGCAACCGCTGCAGATCGAGCACGAACGCAGTCTCCGCACCCCTCTTCGGGAGTGTCGGTGGCTCCGGGTAGCGTCGGCTCATGGGCACAGACACACAGGTCAGGACCGCAATCGACGCTCTCGCGGGCGTGTCGTCGACCGGCGTGCGTCGCCGTGCCTCCCGGGGCGGGGCAGAGCGTCGACGGCGAGCCCACCGCGCGCCGCAGGCCCGCCGTCCGTCGCGCATCCACCGCCGGGCCGGGACCGACGCCGCGCTGATGTCGGCGCTCACCTCGACCGTTCCCGCGGACCTGAGCGTCCCGCAGCTCGAGGTCGCGTTGACCACCCTGGCGGGGCACCTGAACGCCGCGACGTGCCGGTTCCTGGTCCTGCTCGGGGAGTTCGACGCCCGCGAGGGGTGGGCGATGGACGGCATCGTGTCCTGCGCGCACTGGCTCACCTGGCGGTGCTCGCTGACCAACGGCGCTGCCCGCGAGCACGTCCGCGTCGCCCGCGCGATCCGCGA
>NZ_DATCNW010000124.1:0-10984 GCF_036565025.1 Pengzhenrongella sp. | reverse complement strand
CGAGCGCACGGATCGCGACCTCGTCGCTCGCGGCGCCCACCGGCGAGTCGGGGACGACCTGCGCCGCCGACGATGCCGCGTCCTCCACGAGCACCCGCAGGTGCACCCCGAGCGCCGTCGCTGCTGACGCCATCATGCGAGCGAGCTGCCCGCCGCCGACCACTGCCACTACTGGTGCTGCCACGAGCGGGAGCCTAGTGGAGGCTCGCCGCGGCCAGGCTCCGGGTTCATCCGATAGGCACCTAGGGCGCTCCCAGCAAGCCGGGCTACCCTCGTCACGTGAGCACCCCCGGCCCAGCAGACTTCCGCCTGCCTGGTCGGCGCCCCGCGGTCCCGGGGGCGCGGGCGAGGATCGCCGAGCTGGCCAGGTTCGGTTCCGTCGGCGCGGTGGCCTACGTCGTCGACCTCGGCCTGTTCAACCTGCTGCGGTTCGGGCCGGGCGAGCTGCTGCACGCCAAGCCGCTCACGGCCAAGATCCTCTCGGTCTCCGTCGCGACGCTGGTGGCGTGGCTTGGCAACCGGTACTGGGCCTTCGCGGGCAGCCGCACGTCCTCGCGCGGGCGTGAGCTCGCCGGCTTCGTCGTGGTCAATGTCGGCGGCCTGGTGATCGGCGTCGGCTGCCTGGCGTTCTCGCACTACCTCCTGGGCCTGACCTCGCCGCTCGCAGACAACATCTCCGCGAACGCCGTCGGGCTGGGGCTCGGCACGGCGTTCCGGTACTTCTTCTACCGGCGGCTCGTCTTCACCGGGATCCCCGCTGCCGGGGACGCCGAGCCCGAACCCGACCCCGATCCGGAGCCGGAGCCCGACACCGCGCGTGTCTGAGCCCGCCGGGAAGCTCCCGGGGCGCGCCCTGCGCTGGCCGCCGCCCCCGGCGGAGGTCACGCACCTGCGCCAGAACGCCGCCGTCCTCGCGGCCGACCCGCGCTTCACCGCGGTGCGCGGGACCTGGCTGACCGTGCTGCGTCCGAGCGGCGCCGGCTGCCGGGCGCCGGAACCCGGCACGCCCGGTTAGTCGACGCCTCAGTCGCGCGTCAGCAGCGCGGTCTCCCTCGGGTACGGCAGCGAGGGAGCGAAGCCCCGGAACCGCCGCACCCGCAGCCCCGTGCGGCGCAGGCCCTCGGTGTACCGCGGGCGCTGGGAGTCGTCCCACACGATGATGCCGCCCGGTGCCATGTGCTTGAGGGCCGCCTGCGCACAGTCGACGCGGGCTCGGCCGTCGACGCAGATGATGTCGAACTCCCCGCCCACCTGCGCGAGGGTGTCGACGTAGTCCGCGTACTCGAACTGGTCCTCACCCTTGCGACCGGAACCCACGCGGGGCTGGTCCGACGCCGCCGGGTGGATCTCGATCAGGTTGACCTTGTCCGCGAGGTCCGCCTCGACCAGCACGCGCCGCATGATCCCGGCGAAGAACTCGTCGTGCTCGACGCTGTGCACGACGGCGCTGCGACGCCCCAGCCAGATGGTGCTCGCACCGGACCCGAACTCGAAGACCCGCGCCTTGCCGTCGAGCGCCTCGAGGCGCTCCTGCACGACGTCGATCGCGCCGTAGGTCCACCACGGGATGTCGAGGCTCACGAGGTCGTCCACGTCGTGGATGGCGTACAGCGTGCGCCAGTGCGCGAGCACCCCCCGCCGGTTGGCGCGGTAGCTGCGATCGAGCCGATCGAGCAGACCGGTCCTGACCGAGACCGTTCGAGCGCGCCGGGCACCCTTGACGTACGTCGATCTCAGAATTTTCCCAGCCGTTCCCACAGGGACCTCCGGTCCGACGCCGGCACACCGCAGGCGGGTGTGCTCCCGGACACACTACTCAGGCAGGCGGACCCCGACGGCGATTGCCGCGCGCGCAAGACGGCGCACGGTAACCTGCGGCGATGCGGTCACTGAAGCGCGCCGCGCGAATCTCCTTCCTGCTGCTCGCCGTCGTCCTGCTGGTCGTGACGGTCGTGCGCGAGCGCACCGCGCTCGCGATCGCCGTGCAGCAGCTGAGCGTGGGCTCCCTGGTCGCGGCGACCTTGCTGGTCCTGGCGGGCCTTGTCGCGCAGCTGCTCTCCTGGCGCGCCCTGTTCGCGGGCCCCGGCTCGAGCGTGCCCTCGCTGCGGGCGTCGGCCCAGATCTACTACGTCGGGCAGCTGGGCAAGTACGTGCCCGGCGCGGTCTGGGCGGTCGTGGCTCAGAGCGACCTCGGCACGAGGCACCGGATCTCCCGCTCGCGCAGCGCCGTCGTCGCGCTCGGGGCGCTCGCCGTGCTGGTGGTCACCGGGACCGGGGTGGCGGCCGTCATCCTCACGGTCACCTCGCCGGGGTCGCTGCGGTCGTACTGGTGGGCGCTGCCCGCGCTGCCCGTCGGGGTCGCCCTGCTGCTCCCGCCGGTCTTCAACCGGTTGATCGCCTGGGTGCTGCGGGTCACCGGGCGCGGCGCGGCGAACGAGGGGATCGAGGGCCGGTCGCTCGTCGTCTCCAGCGCGTGGGCCCTGGTGATGTGGGCGATGTTCGGGGCGCACGCCTGGGTGCTCGCCGCCGCCCTGGGCGGGCACGGACCCTCGATCGCGGCGATCTGCACCGGTGCGTTCGCGCTCGCGTGGGTGGTCGGGCTGCTCATCGTGATCGCCCCCGCGGGTGCCGGGGCCCGGGAAGCCGCCCTCGTGCTCGCGCTCGGCGCCGTGCTCGATCGGCCCGACGCCCTCGTGCTCGCCCTGGTGAGCCGGATCATCATGGTGATCGCCGACGCCGTCGTCGCGGCCGCGGCCGCCCCACAGCTGCTGCGCCGGCACGGCGAGGCCGCGCGGGAACCTGGCCCGGCCTGACTTTCGCAGGCCTGAGCTGCGCTTGCCTACCTGCGCACCCGCGGGCGGTCGCCGGGCGACTCCTCGATCAGCGCGGAGGGCCGTCAGTGCGAGGGCGGTCAGCGCCGACGGCCCCGCTTGACGGTGGACACCCGCGAGCCCCGCGGCAGCACCACGAGCGGGTCCAGCGACTTCGGGACCCCCGCGAGGAAGACCGCGAACACCGCCGGGCGGCGCTGCGCGAGCTCGATCCGGCCGCCGTCGACGGCGACCAGGTCCCGCGCGAGCGACAGCCCGAGCCCGGTTCCCGCGCCCGAGGTCGCGCCCCGATCGAAGACCCGGGCCGCGAGGTCGTCGGGCACACCCTCGCCCTCGTCCCCGACCTCGATGACCATCGCCCCGCTCGCTCCACTGGGCCGGGACCGCACCGTGGTTTGGCCCGCACCGTGCTTGAGGGAGTTCTCGATGAGCGTGGCGAGCGCCTGCGCCAGGGCGCCCGGCGTCGCGAGCACCTGCGCGTCCGGGGCCACGTCGATCACGAGCTTGCGACCGGCGGCCTCGAACGACGGCGCCCACTCCTCCTCCTGCTGGCGCACGACCTCGATCAGGTGCACGGCCTCGGTCGTCCCGCCCTGGGTGCGCCGCGATCGCTTGAGCAGGTCGTCGACGACCGAGACGAGCCGCTCGACCTGCTCGAGGGCGATCCGGGCCTCCTCGCTGACGTCCGGGTTGTCGCTCGCCATCGAGATCTCCTCGAGACGCATCGACAGCGCGGTCAGCGGCGTGCGGAGCTGATGGGAGGCGTCCGAGGCGAACTGCCGCTCGGCCGCCATCTTGCCCGCCATCCGGTCCGAGCTGCGCGCCAGCTCGGCCGCGACGAGGTCGATCTCCTCCACGCCCGACGGCTCCAGGCTCGGGCGCACCTGCCCCGACCCGAGCTGTTCGGCCGAGGCTGCGAGGTAGACCAGTGGCGCCGCCAGCCGGTTCGCCTGCCACATCGCCATCGCGATCCCGGCACCGAACGCGACGACCGCCGCCACGACCACCAGGGCGACGACCCGCGCGCTCAGCCAGAAGACGTCCCACCAGGAGATCGTGAGGATCACCAGGGTGCCGTCGCCCGCGGTCGCCTCGGCGGACAGCGACCGGCCGGCGACCGGCTGGCCCGACTGCAGCCGGTCGCCCGACGTCGTGACCACGAGGACCGACGCCGGCAGCGAGTTGACCCCGCCGGTGTAGCCGTCGAGCATGCCGTCGGTCAGCCGCAGGTTCTTCTGGTTGCGGAAGTCGATCGTGGACGCCAGGTTTGACGCGCGCGAGTCCAGCTCGCGCAGCTCGGTGTCACGCGCGTACTGCGCACCGAGGAACGCGAGCGGGAATCCGAGCAGCACGACCGCGACGGTGACCGCGGCGATCGTTGCCTGCAGTACCCGGCGGCGCATGAGCTAGGCCACGGCGTGCTCGCCGGTCTCGAACCGGAAGCCCATCCCGCGCACGGTGCTCACGTAGCGCGGCGCATTCGCGTCGTCACCGAGCTTGCGCCGCAACCAGGAGACGTGCATGTCGAGCGTCTTCGTGGAGCCCGACGGATCGGTGCCCCAGACCTCGCGCATGAGTGTCTCACGTGCCACCACGGTGCCGACGGCCGCGACCAGCACGCGCAGCAGGTCGAACTCCTTGGCGGTCAGGTGCAGCTCGCGCTCCCCCTGGAACGCCCGGTGCGCCGCGACGTCGATCCGCACGTTCTGCGCCTGGAGCTCGTCCTCGTCGACGGGGTCGCCATGGGTGCGGCGCAGCAGCGCGCGGACCCGGGCCAGCAGCTCGGCGAGCCGGAACGGTTTCGTCACATAGTCATCGGCCCCGGCGTCGAGCCCGACGACGAGGTCCACCTCATCCGCGCGCGCCGTCAGCACGAGCACCGGAGTAGTCAGGCCCTGGTTCCGGATCGCCCGGGCAACATCGAGTCCATCCATGTCGGGGAGTCCGAGGTCAAGCACGACCAGATCCGCGCTCGCCGCGTTGTCGATCGCTCCTTGACCTGTTCCTTGCACAACTACGTCATAGCCTTCACGGCTAAGGGCTCGCGCCAAAGGTTCGGCAATCGCGGGGTCGTCTTCTGCCAGCAGTACCTGGGTCATTTCGCCATGCTAGGTCACGCTGGCCCCTCGGCGTCCACCGAAAGACCCTACGAGACATGTGACCTCGGGCGGATACCGGACTCCCCGGCGTCCACCCCTGGTCCGATGCCCGCCGGCCGGGGCGTTGCCTAGGCTGGACTGATGGGTTGGTGGGAGCGGTCGAGCCGCTGGTTCGACGCGCACCGGTTCGCCCTCGACGCCCTGGGCACCTCGGCCCTGCTGCTCGTCAGTGTGGCGGCCGGGAGCTCAATGGGAGACTCGGGCGCGATGGCGCACTGGGTGTGGTCGGCGCTCATCGTCGCGCCCCTCGCGTGGCGGCGCACCCGCCCGGTGTTCTCCGTCGCGGCGGTGTATCTCGCGGGGCTCGCGCAGGTGCTGGCCGGTGAACCGCTCATCTACCCGGCCGACCTCACGGTTCTGCTCGCGCTGTACTCCGTGACGGTGCACGGCCCGCGCTGGGCGCACCGCACCGCGATCGTCGGCGCCCTGGTCGGCTCGGTCCTGTTCGCCTTCGTGCTGTACCTCCAGGGTGGCGGGGCGAACGCCCTCGGGATCTCGCTGTTCGCGTCGGTCAGCGCACTCGCCGTCTGGGCCTTCGGGCTCGTGCGGCGTTCCCGGCACGAGACCCTCACCGCGCTGCGCGACCGCGCCACCCGGCTCGAGGTCGAGCGCGACCAGCAGGCCCAGCTCGCGACGTCGGCGGAGCGGGCCAGGATCGCCCGCGAGATGCACGACATCGTCGCCCACTCGTTGTCCGTGATCATCGCCCAGGCCGACGGCGGGCGGTACGCGGCACAGGCGGACCCGGCGGCCGCGGCCGGTGCGCTCGGCACGATCGCTGAGACGGGCCGCACGGCGCTGGCCGACATGCGCCGGCTGCTCGGCGTGCTGCGCGTCGAGGACGACGGCGCCGCGCCCACCGGTCTCGCGCCGCAGCCCGCCGTCGGCGACCTCGAACAGCTCGTCGAGCAGGTGCGGACGAGCGGGATGCGCGTGTCGTTCGCCCGCATCGGGATCGCCCGGATGCTGCCGCCCGGAGCCGGCCTG
Source organism: Pengzhenrongella sp. (assembly GCF_036565025.1). NCBI lineage: Bacteria > Bacillati > Actinomycetota > Actinomycetes > Micrococcales > Pengzhenrongella > Pengzhenrongella sp. The sequence goes on along the minus strand of NZ_DATCNW010000124.1, from coordinate 5,007 downwards.
GTGGCCTACCGGATCTGCCAGGAGTCGCTCACGAACGTGCTCAAGCACGCCGGACCGGACCCGAACGTGACCGTCCTGATGCGCTGGCTGCCCGCCTCGCTCGTCCTGGAGGTGTCCGACGACGGTCGTGGTGCGGCCGCGATCGGCGCCGCGGACGGCCGCGGGCAGGGCCTGCTCGGGATGCACGAGCGGGCCGCGATGTTCGGCGGGTCGGTCGTCGCGGGACCCCGCGCGGGCGGCGGCTTCCGAGTCCGGGTCGACCTCCCCCTGCCGGCCCAGTCGTGACGCCGTCGCCCCGGACCCGGACCCGGACCGCAGAGTGCGCACATCCGCCCCAACTGCGCACATCGGATGTGCGCAGAGCGCAGCGATGTGCGCAGTCTGCGGAACCTGTGCCATCCCGACACCCTGGAGAGTTGTGACCCCGTTGTCCGACACCGATCGGCTCGGCACCGATCGGCTCGGCACCGATCGGCACCGCACCGATCCGTCCCCCGCCTGCCCGATCCGGGTCGCACTCGTCGACGACCAGCAGTTGGTGCGTGCGGGCTTCCGGATGGTGATCGATTCCCAGCCCGACCTGCGCGTGGTGGCCGAGGCGGGCGACGGCGAGGAGGCGGTCCGCCTGCTGACCCGCGGCGCCGCGGCCGGCGAGGCGGTGGACGTCGTGCTGATGGATGTGCGGATGCCCCGCCTCGACGGGCTCGCAGCGACCGCGCGGCTCACCGCGGCGGCGGCGGCCGGGCACGCGGCACCGCGCGTCATCGTGCTGACCACGTTCGACCTCGACGAGTACGTGCTCGCCGCGATCCGGGCCGGCGTGAGCGGGTTCCTGCTCAAGGACGCGCTGCCCGAGGAGATGCTCGCGGCGATCCGCACGGTGCACGCGGGCGACGCCGTGATCGCGCCGTCGAGCACCCGGCGCCTGCTCGAGCATCTCGTGATCGCCCTGCCGCCCGCGCCGCGCACCGGCGCCGACCGGTCGCGCGCGCAGGTGGCGCTCGACCTGCTCACGGACCGCGAGCGCGAGGTGCTCGTGCTGATGTCCCGGGGCCGGTCGAACACCGAGATCGGGCACGACCTGTTCGTCGCAGAGACGACCGTCAAGACGCACGTCGGGCGGATCCTGGCCAAGCTCGGCGCCCGCGACCGAGTGCAGGCCGTTGTCGTCGCCTACGAGACCGGTCTGGTCCGGCCCGAACCGTGATCCTCGCCGACCCCGGTCGATCATCGAGCGGTCCGGCCGAGCTGCTCGACGGGTGTCCCAGGCGACAAATCCGGTCACGCCAGGCGACATGTTTCGCAAGACGCCCACCGGCGCGCCGATCCATTCCGAAGGTGGACGGATCGAGGACGACGCCCGCGGGCCACCCGTCCGCCCGGGGGATGAGCGGGGGCGAGTCGGCGGCCGACCGGGGACCGATGTGGCGGCACGCTGCTGCTCTCTAGCGTCGGGATCGTTCCCCTTCCTCGATCCCAGGAGTTCTCGTGGACACCACCACGTTCCAGCCCGTCGGCCCGCGCTCGGGCGGCCCCCGCGCGCGAGAGGCAGGCGTCGCCGCGGTCCGCGCCCGCGCGCTCAGCAAGGTCTACGGCACCGGTGAGGCGACCGTGCGCGCACTGGACGGCGTCGACGTGGACTTCACCGCGGGTGCGTTCACCGCGATCATGGGCCCGTCGGGCTCGGGCAAGTCCACCCTCATGCACCTGCTCGCGGGGCTCGACACGGCGTCGTCGGGCACCGCGTTCCTGGGCGGCACCGAGATCACGACCCTCGACGACGGCGCCCTCACGCGACTGCGGCGGGACCGGATCGGTTTCGTGTTCCAGTCGTTCAACCTGCTGCCGATGTTCACCGCGGAGCAGAACATCACGCTGCCGCTCGAGCTCGCGGGCGTCGCGCTGGAACGCGCCTGGTTCGACACGCTGGTGACCACCCTCGGGCTCGGCGACCGACTCACCCACCGCCCGGCCGAGCTGTCCGGCGGCCAGCAGCAGCGGGTCGCGATCGCGCGGGCCCTGATCGCCCGGCCCGACGTCGTCTTCGCCGACGAGCCGACCGGCAACCTCGACTCGCGCGCCGGCACCGAGGTGCTGAGCTTCCTGCGCCGGTCGGTGCGCGAGCTCGGGCGCACGGTCATCATGGTCACCCACGACCCGGCGGCGGCGGCCTACGCGGACCGTGTCGTGCTGCTCGCGGACGGCCGGATCGCCGGGGATATCGCCGACCCGACCCCGGAGTCGGTGCTCGCGGGCCTCGACGCGCTGCGCGTCCACGAGGGGCCGGTGGCCCGCTGATGCTGCGCCTCACCCTCGCCCAGATGCGGCTCAGCCTGGGTCTGCTGACCGCCGCGGGTCTCGCCATCGTGATCAGCACGGCGTTCGTCGCGGCGAGCCTCATCGCCGGCGCCGTCATCACCCGCACCAGCTACGACGCCGTGTCCGCGTCCTACGCGCACGCCGATGTCGTCGTGAGCGCACCGGACGGCGCCGACGGGGTCGACGGCGGCCTCACCCCCGCCGATCTCGCCGCGCTGCGCCAGGTACGCGGCGTCGCGGCCGTCGACGGCCAGGTCCCGCTGGGGACCGAGCTCGTCGCCGGGCCCAAACGGGTGTACCCGACGGTCACCGCGGTCGCATCCGACCCGCGACTCGAGGTACAGACCCTCGTCTCGGGCGCACTGCCCGCCGGACCGCACGAGGTGGCCCTTCCCGGTCCGCTGGCCGACCGGCTCGACGTGCGCGTCGGCGACGAGGTGACCACCACCCGGCAGACCTGGGCTCCCGAGCAGGCCGCGACAGCCAAACCGACGGCCGACCCAGCCACCGAGCCCGCGGGGACCTGGGTCGCGAGCACCGAACGGCTCACCGTGGTGGGCCTCCTCGACGACCCGGCCGGCGCGTTCGCGCAGTCCGGCGGCGCCATCGTCGTGCCGGCCGCGGACGCCGCGCGCTGGGCCGCGCAGGATGCCTCGGGCGGGTCGGGCAACCCGGGCGCGCCGGCGACCTACCCCCGCGCGATCGTCGCGCTGGCCCAGGGCGCCGACGCCGCCGACGTCGCCGCCGCGACCTCGGCGTTGCGAAAGGCCGCGCCGCACGGCACGACGGTCCGGACCAAGGACGACGAGGCCAAGGCGACCACCGCGGAGCTCACCGGCGGGAGCGACGTGTTCGTGCCGATCGTGCTCGGCTTCGCCTCGATCGCGCTGCTCGTCGCGGCCCTGGTCATCTCGAACACTTTCGGAGTGCTCATCGCGCAGCGCACCCGGACCCTGGCGCTGCTGCGCTGCGTGGGCGCGGGCAAGCGCCAGCTGCTGCGGTCCGTGCTGATCGAGGCCGGTCTGCTCGGCGTCGCGTCCTCCGCGCTCGGGCTGGCGGTCGGCGTCGGGCTCGCCCAGCTCGCCCTCGTCGTGGCCGGCCACCTGAATCTCGACGTCCCGCTGCCGGCGGTCGTGGCGATCACCCCGGCGGTCGTCCTCGCGCCGCTCGCGGTCGGCACCCTGGTCACGCTGATCGCGGCGCTCGCCCCCGCCCGGGCCGCGACCCGGGTCGCGCCGCTCGCCGCGCTGCGCCCGGCCGAGGTGCCCGCCGTCACCAGCCGCCGCAACCGGCCGCGGCTGGTGCTCGCGGCCCTGCTCACGGTCGGCGGCGTCGCGCTGCTCGCGCTCGCCGTCGCCCAGAACGGGTCGATGGGCGAGATCGCCGCGCTCGGCGTCGGAGTCGCCGGCGGCGCCATGTCGTTCGTCGGCGTGCTCGTGGGCGCGGTGTTCTGGGTTCCCGCCGTGGTCGGCCGTCTCGGCGGACTGCTCGCGCCGGCCGGGACCGCCGCGAAGCTGGCGACCGCGAACACGGTGCGCAACCCGCGCCGCACCGCGGCCACGAGCGCCGCCCTGCTGATCGGCGTCACGCTCGTGACGATGATGTCCACCGGCGCGGCGACCGCGCGGGCCACCCTCGGCGGGGCGCTCGACAGCAAGTACCCGGTCGACGTCATGATCGCCGACGAGAGTCCAGCGAGCACGGGCGACGGTGCGGCGCCGGACCTGCTGACCCCTGCGCTGGTGCGGACCGTGTCCGGTGTTCCCGGCATCGCGGACGTGATCACGCTGCGCACGATCGACGTGCGCCTGACAGCAGGCAGCACGACCGTGCCGTCCAGCGCCAACATCATCCGGCGCGACGACGCGACGTCGGTCGTGCGCTCGACGTCGATGGTGCGGGGCTTCGGCGACACCACGGCGATCGTCTCGTCGGTGACCGCCAAGGCTCTCGGCATCTCGACCGGCGACGCGGTGACCGTGACCGGCACGACGCACGACGCCGCGGGCGCCGAAGCACCGGCGGGCGCGCCGATCGAGGTCACCGCAACCGTGACGGACCTGCCGGCGGGCGTGCTGCGCACGCCCCGGGCCCTGGCCCGGATGGCGGTCGAGCAACCGACCAACCAGATCTGGGTCCGCCTCACCGACGTCAACGAGGCGGGCACCGTCGTGCCCGCCATCTCCGATGCGCTGTCCGACACGGCCGTGCAGATCAGTGGCGCGGGCGTCGAGCGTGCGCAGTTCCAGCGCACGATCGACACGCTGCTGGCGGTCGTGGTCGGGCTGCTCGCGGTCGCGGTGGTGATTGCGCTGATCGGCGTCGCGAACACGCTGTCGCTGTCCGTCATCGAGCGCCGTCGCGAGTCCGCCACGCTGCGCGTCATCGGGCTCTCGCGGCGCCAGCTGCGGACCATGCTCGCGATCGAGGGGATGCTCATCGCGGGGGTCGGCGGGGTGCTCGGCGCGGCGCTCGGCACGCTGTACGGCTGGGCGGGATCGGCGACCGTGCTCAGCAGCCTGGGCGAGGTCCACCTCCAGGTGCCATGGGGCGACCTCGGCCTGGTGGTCCTGGTCGCGATCGTCGCGGGCCTGCTCGCCTCGGTCCTCCCGGGCCGGGCGGCGGCTCGGACCTCGCCGGTCGCCGCGCTCGCGGTGGACTGACTCGCCGGCGCGGATGGGTCGGCGC
>NZ_DATCNW010000123.1:0-16558 GCF_036565025.1 Pengzhenrongella sp. | reverse complement strand
CGAGGTCACCCGGCCACCCGCGAGCTCGCCGTTGGGCCGCGATCCGGGATCTGACGCGCCACAGTCCGCCTGACCCTGCGTCGAGCCGAGCGATCACCACGGCTGCCAAGACAGCACCTGGTAGCTCGGCCACTAACCGTCCCCCCGGCCGAAAACGACCCACGGGTCGGTCAGGAGAGCCGTGATTGTGCGTGATTAGTCATGCGAGACTAATCGAGTGTCCTCCATCCGCGTCTTCATCCTCGGCTCGCTCGCCGAGCGCGGGGAGATGCACGGACATCAGCTGCGGCTGCTCGCCGAGCAGGAGCACATTCATCTGTGGACCGACTTCACGGTCGGGGGCATCTACGGCGCGATCAAGCGTCTCGCCGCGGAGGGCCTGATCACCGAGGTGCGCGTCGAGCGCGAGGGCAACCGACCCGAACGCCAGGTCTACGACCTCACCCCGGCGGGCAGCGCCTCGCTCCGTACGATGCTGCACGACACGCTCGACGAGTTCGCGCTGCGGCCGGATCCGTTCGACCTCGCCCTGACCCGACTCGATCCGGGCACGCTGGACCAGCTCCCCCAGGTGCTCGCCCGCCGCCGGCAGTCGATCGAGGACGCACTGGCCGAGCAGCAGGTGAGCTCCCAGCACGCCGCGCCGTTCCTCACGGTCGCCGAGACGCACACCATGACGCACCAGCGGTTCCGGCTGCAGGCCGAGCTCGACTGGCTCGACTCGGTGATCGACGCCCTCCCCCAGATCATGCAGGACGAAACGTCCAGAAGAGGCTCCTGACAATGCCCAAGTCCCCCACCCTGCCGACGTCGACCGACGCGCCCTCCCGCATCGCCTGGCGGGCGCTGAGCGTGCTGCTGATCGGCATGTTCATGTCCCTGCTCGACGCCACGATCGTCAACGTCGCGCTGCCGTCGATCCGCACCAGCCTCAACGCGTCCGAGGCGACGCTGTCGTGGATCATCTCCGGGTACGCACTCGCGTTCGGCCTCGCGCTGATCCCGGCGGGGCGCCTCGGAGACCGGTACGGGCACAAGTGGGTGTTCGTCAGCGGGCTCGCGCTGTTCACCCTGGCGAGCCTCGCCTGCGGTCTCGCGCAGGGGGATGGTCAGCTCATCGTCGCGCGCGTCGCCCAGGGACTCGCCGGCGGCATCTACCTGCCCGCCGTCACGGCGTACATCCAGCTGCTGTTCACCGGCCGGGCCCGCGGCAAGGCGTTCGCGATCATGGGAGCCGTCATCGGCGTCGCCTCGGCGCTCGGCCCGCTCGTCGGCGGGCTCCTGATCCAGGCGTCCGCCGCGGCCGACGGGTGGCGGCTGGTCTTCTTCGTCAACCTGCCCATCGGCGTCATCGCCCTGGTCGCCGCGATCCTGCTGCTGCCCGCCGGCTCCGCGGGCAAGGGCACGTCGGGCGGCGTCGACACCATCGGACTCGTCCTGCTCTCCGGCGGCCTGGTCGCCATCCTCGTCCCGCTGATCGAGGGTCAGGACCAGGGCTGGCCGCTGTGGACGTTCCTGTCGATGGCCGGCGGTGTGCTGCTGATCGTGCTGTTCGGTGCGTGGGAGGTCGCGGTGGCCAAGCGTGGCAAGAGCCCACTCGTCCCGCCGCGCCTCTTCACCCACCCAGCGTTCACCGGCGGCGTGATCCTCGCCCTGGTCTACTTCGCCGCGTTCGTGAGCATCTTCTTCACGATCTCGATCCTGTGGCAGGCGGGCCTCGGGCACACGCCGCTCGAGTCCGGCATCGTCTCCATCCCGTTCGCGATCGGCAGCATCGTCGGCGCGTCGCAGAGCGGCAAGCTTGCCGCCAGCATCGGGCGGACCGTGCTGGTGATCGGGGCGGGAATGGTCGCCGTCGGGCTCATCGCCCTGTGGCTCGTGCTCCTGCGGGTGTCCCCCGCCAACCTGACGAACTGGGTGCTGCTCGGGCCGCTCCTCGTCGCCGGCACCGGCAGCGGCCTGTTCATCGCGCCCAACGCGCAGTTCATCATCGCGACGGTCGATCGCCAGGAGGCGGGGGCGGCGAGCGGGGTCATCGCCACCATGCAGCGCCTCGGCACGGCGATCGGCATCGCGATCATCGGCAGCGTGTTCTTCGGCACGCTCTCGATCCCCACCACGGGGCGCCCGACGGCGGGCGACCTCGCCACCGCGTTCACGCACAGCGCCGCATCCGCGCTCGGGGTGAGCGCAGCGTTCGCCGTTGTCGCATTCGCTCTGGTGTTCGTACTGCCCAAGCGCGTGACGCCCGGACCGCCGGCCGCGCCGGTCACGACCGAGCGGGACGCGTCGGAGCGTGCGTCCCGGGAGCTTTAGCGCTGCGTCTGAATCATGGGACAGGCTCGGCCGCGCGTGCCGGCACCGGCCGCAGAGTGCTCGCCTTGTCCGGGCTCTGCCGCCGCGAGTCCCCCGTCAGCAGCACCAGGCTGGCGAGCAGGATCCCCATGCCCACCCAGCCCAGGGCGGGGAGCCCGTCGTGCAGGACGACGACGGCGATCACCGCGGCGACCGCGGGCTCGAGCAGGGACAACGTGGTGGCGGTGGACGCCGAGACAACGGCCAGCCCGCGTCCGAACAGGACGTAGCCGACGAACATCGGCACGACCGCCAGGTAGGCCACGATCGCCAGGTTGCGACCCGACTCGACGATGGGGGCGCCGGTGAGCAGGAGGACCGGCATCAGCAGGACGCCGCCGAGCCCGAAGGTCGCTCCCATGACCGGGCGGGCGGGAAGTCCGCGGCGCATCATCCGCGCGGCGCCCCACGAGTAGAGCGCGTAGGTCAGCCCGGCCAGCAGGCCGAGCGCGATGCCAAGCACCGGATGTTTGCCGCTCGCGCCGGCCGCGGGCGCCGCCTCACCGGTCCGGGCGACCGCCAGCGCCAGGACCCCGAGCACGGCGAAGGCGGCGCCGAGGACCCACCGGCGGGACAGCGGTTGGCGGTCCACCACACGTTCGATGAGGGCCGCCGCGACGGGTGCGGAGCCGATCGAGACGACCGTGCCCACCGCGACCCCGGCCAGCCGCATCGAGGAGTAGAAGGCCAGCGGGTACACCGCGACCGCCGCCGCGGCCAACGCGAGCGTTCGCCACTGCGCGACCAGGCCGGCGCGGTGGGTGCGCAGCACGCGCAGCGCGGCGGCCGCCTGGAGCAGGCCGCCGAGGCCCATCGACGCCGCCCCGACTGCGAGCGACCCGACCTCCGGCGCCAGCGCCGCCGCCGTTCCGGTCGTGCCCCACAGCACCGCCGCGGCCAGCACCCACCCGCTGCCGTACGTCGCTGCGCGACTCACCGCGGGGCCACGGCGACCGCGGAGTCCACCAGGTGCAGGGCCAGCTCGCGAGCTCGGTGCAGCCGGCGGGAGTCGCCGTCCAGCCCAGCCCGGGCCATCGCACCCTCGAGCAGGTACGACAGCTGCTCGGCCAGGTCGGCGGCCCGAACGGCCGGCAGGCCGTCCAGCTCCCCGAGATGGGCGGCCAGCAGCGCCTCGACGTCCTCCTTGTGCCGGCGCACCAGCTGGCGCCCGGGCGCACCGGCGGGGAGCTCGGACGCCGCGTTGAGCAACCCGCAGCCGCGGAACCCGTTCCGGTAGGCCAGCTCGGCGTGGTCGACGTACGCGTCGACGACCGCGCCGATCCGCTGGCGAGCATCGGTCGCCGTCGTCAGCCGGCGGCGGTAGAGGTCCAACCACTCCTCGTGCCGTGCCTCGAGGTAGGCCAGCACCAGGGCGTCCTTCGAGGCGAAGTTGTTGTACAGGCTCATCTTCGCCACGCCCGCCGCGGCGGTGATGGTGTCGATCCCGGTGCCGTTCACGCCGCGGTCATAGAAGCACTCCGCCGCCGCCGCCAGCAGGCGGTCCCGGGCCGACCCGCGGACCTCGGGCGCCGCCGAGCTCTGCCCCGCGGCCCCTCCCCGTGCACGTTCCGACATCGGCGAGCCTCCTTCATGATCGACTAGGTAGGTCAGTCTACCCACCACATCACACCCGTCGTAACGTCCGAGCGTTGACGTCCTATAGGACGTCAACGCTCGGACGTTATTGAAGGGACGTCGTCCATCGAACTGAATCGCACGTAGACCCGTCGTTGGTGATCTCTCGCGGGCAGCTCGGGCCCGATCCAGACTGGGGTGTCCCGCATGCGGCAGGACTGAGCGGAGGGCACAGTGACCACGTTCGTCCTGATCCCGGGCTCCGGGGGCGCCGCCTGGTACTGGCATCGCGTCGTCCCGCTGCTCGAGGACGCGGGGCACGAGGCGATCGCCGTGGACCTGCCCGGCGACGACGAGCTGGCCGGCCTGCCCGAGTACACCCGCACGGTCGTCAACGCGATCGGCGACCGCACCGGCGTCGTGCTCGTCGCGCAGTCGCTGGGCGGGTTCACCGCACCGCTCGTCGCGACGACGGTCGGGGTGCGCGCTCTCGTCCTGGTCAACGCGATGATCCCCTCGCCCGGGGAGACGCCCGGCGCGTGGTGGGACAACACCAGATGGCTCCAAGCGCGCGAGGCCGCGGCGCACCAGGGCGGCTACGACCAGGAGTTCGACCCGGCCGTCTACTTCCTGCACGACGTCCCGCCCGACGTCATCGCCGCCGGCGAGCCGCATCAGCGCCCCGAGGCCGACGTCGTCTTCGGGTCGGTCTGCACCATCAACGCCTGGCCGGCCGTCCCGACGCGGGTCGTGGCCGGCGCGGAGGACAGGTTCTTCCCGGTCGAGTTCCAGCGGGCCGTGGCCCGGGATCGGCTCGGCGTCGAGGCGGACGCGCTGCCCGGCGGGCATCTGATCGCGTTGGCGCAACCGTTGAGCCTCGTGAAGTACCTGCTGAGCGTCTGATCCGCCGAGGCATGCGCCGTGACCGCCGCCTCACCGACCCGTCCGGCGAGGCGGCACCCTCCCCGGGCGCTTGCGCTCGGCATCGAACTCGTCTAGTTCTACGCGATGCGACGATCACGGGCTAATCATTAGCGCCGAGACGGCGCTTCTAGCGGCCGCCGGCGGGGTGCCCGGCCGCCAGCGCATCGACCAGCGTGTCGATCTAGGGCAGCCGCGTCGTCCTGAAGCGCTTCTGGTACGCCGAGGGAGAGACCCCGTAGGCCCTGCCGAACACTCGACGAAGTGTCTCGTCGCTGCCGAGCCCGCTCTTGGCTGCGGCGTCGGTCACGGAGCTACCCGTCTCCAGGTAGTTGCGTGCGGCCTCGAGCCGCACCCGCTCGACGTAGTGCCCGGGAGTGACCGTGAACTCTCCGTGGAACCGGCGGCTGAAGTTTCTCGGGCTCATCGACGCGCGGCGTGCGAGCACCGTCACGCTGTGGTCGGCCGCGGGATCCGCATTGATGCGTGCTGCGATGTCACGCATGGCGGGAACCGCGCTGACCGGGAGACTGTTCGGCACCGAGAACTGGGACTGGCCGCCGGGCCGCTGCATGAAAACCACCAGTTCGCGCGCCACGGACCGGGCGACGTCCGGGCCGTGGTCGTCCTCGACGAGGGCCAGCGACAGGTCAATGCCCGCGGTGACGCCCGCGCTGGTGAACGTGCTCCCGCTCCGAACGAAGATCGCGTCGGCGCGGACGTCGATGAGGGGGTGCGCGGCGCGGAGCCGGTCGGCGTGGCGCCAGTGGGTGGTGGCCGGCTTCCCGTCGAGGTAGCCGCCCGCGGCCAGCAAGAACGCCCCGGTGCACACCGAGGCCAGGCGCCTCGATCGGGCCGCGAGCGGCCGCAGCGTGGGAAGCAGCAGGTCGACGGTCGACGGATCGACCGGCAGGAGCTCCGACCCGGAGACCACGAGGGTGTCCAACGCCGGGGAGTCGGACGTCGCCCCCGAGACTGCAAGGCCGACCCCGGCCGACGACGTCACGGGTTCACCGGTCGGCGAATACAGCCGCACGTCGTAGTCGGCGCCGAGACTGTTCGCCGCGTGAAAGTCCTCGACCGGACCTGTGACGTCGAGCAGCTGGACGCCGTCGAACACGTACACGCCGATCCGGCGCGGCTCGACGGAGTGGGCCATCTCGGGCTGTCCGATCTTGGGGGTTGTTTGTCCGAACAACCGTGGCGGCACGTTTCGATCGAGACGACCATCGAAAGCAGGAAGCACCGAACGGGGCAACCACCGAGCGACGGAGAACGATCTCCTCTACCACCACTCACGCCGGGTATTCCTGTTCGGCGCGCTGCAAGGACGCCGCCGCGGACTCGACCCCGATCTTGAGCTGCTCTATGTGGGAGCCCTCTTCCACAACCTGGGGCTGACCCCGGCCTACGGGACCCTCCACCAGCGGTTCGAGGTCGACAGCGCGAACGTCGCGAAGGCGTTCCTGCTGAGTTACGGCCTGCCCGAGGCGACGGCCACGAACGTCTGGACGGCGGTCGCGCTGCACACCACGCCGGGCACCCCCGAACTGCTCGGCGCGGAGATCGCGCTCGTCACCGCGGGCGTCGAGACCGACGTGCTCGGGATCGATTACGCGGCGCTGAGCCCCGCCGACATCACGGCCGTCACCGACGCCCACCCGCGCCCCGACTTCAAGCGCCAGATCCTGGCCGCCTTCACCGAGGGCAACAAGTCGCGCCCGGACACCACGTTCGGGAACGTCAACGCGGATGTCCTCGCCCACTTCTCCCCCGGCTTCCGCCGGACCGATTTCGTGGACATCATCCAGAACTCACCCTGGGCCGAGTAGCGGCTTCGGCGGCAGGGCGCGCATCAGCACCAGGGCGATCGACAGACTGACCAGCTCGGCGACCTTGGTGATCGCCGCCGCGAGGTCGATCGGCTCCCCCGAGCCGACCACGAGCCCAGAGGCGGCGTGCTGCCCCTCGCCGCCGATGGGCAGCCCGACCAGGACGGCGTACGCCCAGATCACCAGCAGTGCGACGTTGACCATCACCAGTACCGACAGGGCTGCACTGCCCGGGCGCTCGACGACGACGACGCAAAGCACGAGCTGGACGATCCCCGCGGCCAGGAACCCGAGCCCGAGCAGGGTGGACTGACCCAGGTGTTCCGGCGTCAGCACGAAGTGCATCCAGGCCGCGACAAAGGTTGCCGCGGCCATGACCACGCGGATCGGCAGGCCGTGCCGCATCCGCCCGTCGTGCGCCGGTCCGACCAGTGACGCGGCCAGCAGAGTAAGGCCGCCCGCTGCCATCACCAGCGGACCGAACCCGGCGACCGGCCCGACCAGAGCCCCGGTCGGGCCGGGATCGGCGACGTACGCCGCGATCAGGCGCGCACTGTTCAGCGAGCCGGCCATCACGACGATCGCGCCGGTGACAGCGAGGGGGCGCAGGATCCTCCCCCCACCATGCCGTGCGGCCACGGCCGCCAGCGCGACGCTGGCCACCGCGAACCCGGCCAGATCGCCGCCGTCGAGCCGGAAGCCTCGGATCGGTTGCAGGCCGTGGAACAGGGTCACCCAGGGCAGGAGGGCGCTGACTGTGATGAGCGCCAGGCCGACGACCGCGAACACGAGGGCCGCGCGGGCCCGGCGCCGGACCGATCCGCTCGAGCGTGCTCTCGAGCTGGCGGCAATAGAGGGGACGAGAGGTGCGGTCACGTGAGCTCCTTGGTCGGCTCGTCATCGCAGGGGAGCCGGCCGAGGCCGGCTCCCCTGCGATTCGGAGATCAGCGTCCGACGACGTTGAAGAACAGGTAGAGGTTCGTGGGGATCTCCCCGGAGACTCCGCTGTTCGGGGTGTTGATGAGCGCGTCCATCGCTGCGTCGGACTTACCGGCGGCGAGTTCGGCCCATGCCGCCTGGGTGGTCACCGCGACGACCTTGGTGTCCCACCAACCGCCCGCAGGTCCGTCCAGGATGTGGCTGTGGGCGGGCAGCGGAACCGAGGAGACGGCGTCAGGGCTCACGCCCAGCGCGCCTGCGATCCGGGACAGGTCGATGTCCAGCGGGTGGTTCGGGCAGCTCGCCACCGCACACATCGGTGCCGGCACGGGATTGGCGAACAGGGGCACCAGGACGTACAGCACGGACCGATCGGCGTTCGCGACGGGTCCCGTGTTCGAATCCTGGCCTACCTCGCAACCGCTCGGAGTGGACGCCTGGACGCTCGTGTCGCAGAAGAAGTTCTGCGGATACTGGACCGTCACGGTCTCGCCGTTGGTCCAGGCCGGGGTGGTTGCCCCCGAGACCGGGTGGATCAGCGAACCGGAGGCGTACGCGGTGCCGGCCAGGGCAACCGACGCCAACGCCAGGCCGAGCAGCACAGAAGTCAGCGTGCCCAATCGCAGCCGGCGCCCCTGTCGAGGATCGATCATGTCAACTCCCTTGTTGACGGCCGTCCGGGGAATGCGTTGCCATCGTTGCGCGGATCAACCGGCCGCTTCACTGTCCGCCGAAGGCTCGAGCCGACCGTTGGACGTTTTGCCCGATTTGAGCAGTATCGACCGGTTCGAGGTGTTCCGCGCGGCGACGGTGCGGGGCAGCCGGAGCGGGCGTTGACCGGGGCACACGTGCATGCCGCGACCACCGGACCACGCACGAAAGAGACCCTCCCTCCCCGAAGGGAGAAAGGGCCTCTGACCTGCTGTCTTATAAGTAGCGGGGGTAGGATTTGAACCTACGACCTCTGGGTTATGAGCCCAGCGAGCTACCGAGCTGCTCCACCCCGCGCCGGTGAATGAAACCCTATGTCACGCGAACCAACCCGCGCGACACCGACCTTCATTCGTTTTCAGATCTCCACCGAAACTCGGCGGACACCTGAGGTAACCACAAGGAAGATGCCCCTCGCTCCGAAAAGTGAAAGGGCCTCTGACCTGCTGTCTTACAAGTAGCGGGGGTAGGATTTGAACCTACGACCTCTGGGTTATGAGCCCAGCGAGCTACCGAGCTGCTCCACCCCGCGTCGCTGAATGAAACTCTAAAGCACCCGGGCCGACCTGCCAAATCGAGGTCGGCCCGGCTGCGTCACACTCTCGGACCAGCTACTTCCCGAGCTCGGCGTCGGCCTTGATGGCCGCCTGGAGCGCCGTCTGCAGCTTCTCCTGGGCCTTGCCGTACGCGGCGAAGTCGTTGGCTGCGAGAGCCGCCTGCCCCTCCTTGATCGCCGCGTTCGCGTCGTTGAGCGCCGCGGTGAGTCGACCCTGCGCGCCGGCGACCGGGGCGGTCGTGCTGCCCGTGGTCGGCGTCGCCGTCGGACCGGTCGTGCCGGAATCCGACCCGCCGGTGCCGCCCGCTACCGGGCCTTGGGCGGTCGAGCCTCCGACGTCCACCCCGGAGTTGCCGCCGAACACCTGGTCCAGCGCCTCGCCGAGGGTGTCCGCGAAGCCGATCGAGTCACCGAACGCGACCAGCACCTTCTGCAGCAGCGGGATCTGCGTGCCCGACGACGACTGCACGTACACCGGCTGCACGTACAGCAGCCCGCCACCGACCGGCAGGGTCAGCAGGTTCCCGTGCAGCACCGTCGAGGACCCCTGCGCAAGCAGATTGAGCGTCGTGGAGACGTCCGGGTTCGCGTCGAAGTTGTTCTGCACCTGACCGGGCCCGGGCACGGTCGAGTTCCGGGGCAGCTCGAGCAGTCGCAGCTTTCCGTATTCGGCCGCGGGTTTCCCGGCGGTACTGCCCGCCTCGGCGTCGGCCGCGAGGAAGCCGGTGAGCACGTTCCGCGAACCGCCCGCCGGGATGTAGGTCGACGTGAGAGAGAACGCCGGAGAGCCCTGCCCGGGCATCTGCATCGTCAGGTAGTACGGCGGCTGGGCGATCGCGGCGTTCTGCGTCGGGTCGTTCGGCGAGGACCAGAAGTCCTGGTTGGTGTAGAAGTCGCCGGCGTTGCTGACGTGGTAGTCCGCGAGCAGGGCACGCTGGACCTTGAACAGGTCCTCCGGGTACCGGATGTGGCTCATCAGGTCGCCGCTGATGGCGGAGATCGGCTTGAGCGTCCCCGGGAAGATCTTCTGCCAGGCCTTGAGCACCGGGTCCTTGGCGTCCCACGCATACAGCGTGACCTTGCCGGTGTACGCGTCGACGGTGGCCTTGACCGAGTTGCGGATGTAGTTCGCCTGCTGCGGGGCGAGCGAGGCGATCGTGGAGGAACGCTGGGTGATCGAGTCGGCGGTGGCGTCCTCGAGCGGCTCCGTCGCCGAGTACGGGTAGCCGTCCGACGTCGTGTAGCCGTCCACCATCCAGACGACCTTCTTGTTGACGACGGCGGGGTAGACCCGCCCGTCGAGCGTCAGGTACGGGGCGACCTTCGCCACCCGGTCGCGCGGGTCGCGGTCGTAGAGGATCTGCGACTCGGACGTGACGCGGTCGGAGAACAGCATTTCCTCGTCGCCGAACTTCAGCGCGTAGAGCAGCTTGTTCCACGCGTTCCCGACGCTCGGCCCGGCCTTGATCTTGTCGGTCGGGAACGAGGTGTTCTTCTGCCCGCCCGAGGCGTCGTCCGGGTAGTCCAGCTCCCACTCCGGCTTGGCCTTGGGAGCCCCGACGATCGAGTACGTCGGGGAGTTCTGGCCGAAGTAGATGCGCGGCTGATAGTCGCCGAGCTCGCCCTTGGACGGGATGCCGCCCTCGAAGAACGCGGGCTGGCCGTCACGGCTGGTCGTGTTGCCGAACGCCGAGACGACGCCGAAGCCGTGCGTGTACACCGTGTGGTCGTTCACCCAGGTGCGCGCGCCCACGCCGAGCCCGCCGAGGTTGAGCTCGCGGACCGCGATCACGGTGTCCCGCTTCTTGCCACCGATCGTGTACCGGTCGACCGAGAGGGTGTCAGCGAAGTTGTAGTACTGCTTGTTCTGCTGCAGCTGCCGGAACGACGGGCTCACGATCGCCGGGTCGAGCAGGCGGATGCTGGCGGCCGTCTCGGCGTCCTTGCGCAGCGCACCGGCGGTGGCGTCGGTCGAGGCGGAGTACGGGGTGATCTCGACGTGGTCCAGGCCGAAGGCCGCCTTCGTCGCGTTGATGTTGCGCTGGATGAACTTGGCCTCGAATTCCTGCGCGTTGGGCACCACCTGGAAGCGCTGCACGACGGCGGGGTAGATGCCGCCGATCGCGATCGCGGCGACCACCATGAGCCCGACGCCGATCGCCGGGATCCGCCAGTTGCCGCGGACCGCGGTCGCAAGGAACATCAGCGCGACGAAGACCGCGATGCCCGCGAGGATCCCCTTGGCCGGGATCACCGCGTTCACGTCCGCGTAGGAGGCGCCCTCGAACTTCTCTCCCGCCTTGGTCAGCAGCGAGTACCGGTCGAGCCAGTAGTTCGCCGCGATCAGCAGCAGGAACGAGGCCGCGATCACGGCGAACTGGATGCGGGCCGCCCGGGTGGTCCGCGGGCCCTGCCCGCCCAGCCGGATGCCGCCGTACAGGTACTGGGTCGCCAGCGCGGCGAGCGCCGACAGGAACACGACCGCCATCAGGAACGAGACCACGAACCGGAATCCGGGCAGGTCGAAGATGAAGAAGGACAGGTCGAGGCCGAACTGCGGGTCCTTCTTGCCGAACGGCACCGAGTGCATCCACAGCTGGATCGTCGTCCACTGCTGTGAGGCGGCGGCGCCGGCGAACAGCCCGAGCAGGGCCGGCCCGGCGATCATCACGAGCTTGCGCAGGGGCTCGACGGCCTCGCGGTACTGGTCGAGGCTCGCCTGCTCCCCGCTGGTCGGTGCGTACACCGGGCGCGAGCGGTAGGCCACGCTCAGGCAGGTCGCCACACCGCCTCCCATGATCGCGAAGCCCGCGATGAACAGCAGCGTGCGAGTGAACCACTCGGTCCTCAGGACCACGAGGTAACCGGTCTGGGCGAACCAGAGGACCTCGGTCCAGACCTGCGCGAGGATCAGCAGCAGGACGACGAGCACCCCCAGCACGACGATCGTGGGGCCGAGCGCACCACGGCGCCCGCGAGCGCGTGGTGGACCGGTGGGGCGGCGGGGCGGTGCGGAAAAGCTCACAGCTATGGGTTCCTCGTCCTCGGCCTGGTGCAGCCCGGCGCGTAACCGGATCTTTCCGGTGAACGCCTCGGCACGGTCACAGGTTCCCACATCGCGGTGCGACGATTGCCCCTATGAGCACCGAGTCGACCTCGCCCGAGAACCCGCCCGAGCCGCCGGTGCTGCCCCGCACCCAGCTGTCCCTCGCCGACGCCGTGCGGGAGATCGAACGGCACGTCTCCACGGCGGGCTGGGACGCCCCGGTCCGCGTGTTCGCGCTGGTCGGGACCGCGCGCGCGCTCGCCGCCTCTCCCGAGCTCGCCGACCAGCTGACCGCGGACGTGCAGGCCGCGGCCGAGGGCGACGCGACCCACCTCACCTCGATCGAGCAGGAGGGCCTGCCGGTCGCCGACGACCTCGAGGAGCTCCTCGGCGGGATCACCTGGCCCGACAGCGTCGACGGCGCGGCCATCACGGTCGAGCGCGTGATCCTGCCGCCGGCCGCCGAGGAGGCGATGCCCACCGATCAGGACGCCGCCCTCGACTACCTGATGAGCCACCCCGACCGCCAGGACGTGCGGATCGCCGTCGGCGCCCTGCGCAGCGGGGAGTCCTGGTCGGCGATCCGGACCCGCGCGCACGACGACGACTCGTCCGTCGCGATGGGTGCCGACCTGGTTCCGGGCCTCCTCGAGGCTCTCCGCGCCACCCTCAGCTAACCACCGCCCGATCCCCCACCCCGCCGTGTCAGCAGGTGCGCGCGCCAGGGACCGCGCCAAGCCTGACAAGTTCAAGGCACCCCGACTTGTCAGACGCTGTGCGGACCAGGGACCGCGCTGGGGCTGACAACTCGGGGGGGGTCAGCTTGCGGTGCAGGTGGGGAGGGTGCTGCCCTTGCCGGCGCCGATCGCGATCATCGCCTCGCGCGACTCGTGCAGGTTGGAGACCTTCACCACGTGCAGCTTCGCGGGGATGTGCCCGACCACCTCGTTGCAGTTGCCCGCGGGGGCGATGAACCAGGTCGCGCCGTCACGGACGGCCCCGGCGAGCTTGAGCCGGATACCGCCGATCGGCCCGACCGTGCCGTCCACGTCCATGGTCCCGGTGCCCGCGATGACCTTGCCGTTCGCCTCGTCCGCCGGCGTCAGCTTGTCGATGATGCCGAGCGCGAACATGTTGCCCGCACTGGGACCGCCGATGTCCTCGATCTGGATCTTGACCTTCACCGGCAGCGTGAAGCTCGGGTCGATGAGGACCCCCAGCTGGCTCCCGCCGCCCTTGCGCTTGCCCGTGACGACGTTGACGTCGCGCCGGACGCCGTCGCGCTCGATGCCGAGCGACACCTTCTGGCCGGGCTTGATCCGCTCCAGGTTCTTCACGAGGTCGGTGTAGGACGTGACCGGCTTCCCGTCGAGCGCCACGACGACGTCGTCCTTGCGCACGATCCCGGCCGCACCGGTGCCCTTGACCGCCCCCGCGACCCGCAGCTTGGCGGGCACCGTGTAGCCGAGCTCCTCGAGGGCCGCAACGGTCGCGTTTTCCTGCGAGGAGATCATCTCGGCGTGGTTCTCCACATCGAGCTCGTGCTGGCTGCGGTCGGACGGGAACACCGTCTCGACGGGGCTCACGATGCGCGACGGCGAGAACCACGCCCGGATCACCAGCGGCAGCGTGACCGGGTACCCGGGCCCGCCCGCGAACGACACGGTCGTCAGCCGCAGCTGGCCGGTGGACTTGTAGGTGCGCTTGTCCGCGATCGCGATGAGCGGCGTCTTGCCCTGCTTGCCGAGCGTGTCCTGCGTCGGCCCAGGTGACCCGATCGCATACGGCACGGGCACGAACGCCAGCGCGGCGAACAGCAGCAGCGCGACGAGCGCGGAGATGCTCAGGGTCATCGAACGGGCGGTCGGCGGCGCGAGCGGCTCGCCGGCCGTCGCGCGGCCGGGTCCGGTGTCGGGTCCGGTATCGGGGCCGGTATCGGGGCCGGTCAGCTGGTCGGGCATCGGACGATCATCTCCCACGTCGAGCCCGGGCCTGACGCCAGACCGCCGCGGTGCTGAGGAAGGCGACCGCTGCGCCCGCCGCCCCGAAGGCTGCGGCGTCCCTTGCCCCGACGCGGCGGCCGGCAACCGCGAGCCGCCCGCTGCCGGCGTCGAGCAGCACCTCCAGGCACGCCGCGCTGGTCCAGGCAGCCTCCCACCCGGACGCGCGCAGCCGGTCGCTCGCGACCGTCCACGAGTAGACCGTGTAGGCGAGCTCGCTCGACGGGGAGGGCAGCACGCCCACCTTGTGCAGCCGCTCCGCCGTGCCGAACGCGGTGACCGCGGCCAGCTCGATGCGCCGAAGCCCCGATGCCAGCTCGACCTGCGTCGGGCTCAGCACGTCCTCGGCCCCGACCGTGAGCGCTCCCGCGAGCCGGTGCCGGACGACGTGCTCGGCCGCCGCGGCGAGGTCGTCGACGTGGGCGAACTGCCAGTCCCGCACCACGCCGCGCACCGTGAGCAGCCGTGGCGCCTCGAAGTGGCGCGTGATCATCGTGTCGATGCCCTGCCCGACCAGCGGGGCCGGCCGCAGCACCGTGACCAGGGGGCTCCGGCGGCGCCGGACGCTCGCCACGACGTCCTCGATCGCGAGCAGATCGCCCACGAGCCCCTCATCGGTGCTGGTCAGCGGGTCGGCGTCGGCGATCACCGGCCGGCCGGGGCCGGCGCCGTAGACCATCGCCGAACTGATCACCACGACGTGCCGGACCCTGGCCGCGCGTGCCGCCGCGAGGGCCCGCTGCACGTGGGCCACCCGGTTCGCGCGGCGCTCGACGGCGGGCATCGCCGAGTGGGCCGCGAAGTCGGCCTCGTGCAGCACGAGGATCACGACGTCGGCCGCGGCGAGGCACGCCTGCGGGTCGAGCTCGGGCACCTCTTCGACCTCGCGCACGGTCCAGGTCGTGCCGTCCGGCGGCGTGGGCCGCGAGAACCAGGCGCGCATCGCGACCGCGACCGGCCCCCGTCCGACGACGACCAGGCCCGCGGGCTCCGTCGCGTCCGGCACCCCCACGACAGCCTCGCCGGCGCTGCGCCGTGAGCGAACCCGACGTTCTGCCATGCCCTCGCGCACCCTTCTGCGGCGCCCGATGTGGTTACCGTGGTCGCACCCGCGCTAGCCATTGTCCCAGGAGTGACCAGTGAGCATCGACCCCCCGAACGGCCCCGGCGACGCGGAACCCCCGCAGTGGGAGGAACTGCTGCGCTCAATGTTTGGTGCAGACGCCGACGAAGCGATGAAAGAGCTCCGCGAGCGCGGCATGGATCCCGCAACCATGGCCGCCGCCGCCGGGCTGCCGAACGACCCCGCGATGCTCGGCCAGGTCCTCGCCCAGGTGCAGAAGATGCTCGCCGCCTCCGGCGAGGGCCCGGTGAACTGGGACGTCGCGCACGACGTCGCCCGCCAGGCAGCCGTCGCGGAGGGCGACCCGTCCCTGACCCCGAGCCAGATCAGGACCGCGACCGAGGCGCTCTCGGTGGCTGAGCTCTGGCTCGACGCCGCCACCGACCTGCCGCCCGCGGGCGGGGTCGCGCGGGCGTGGAGCCGCTCGGAGTGGGTCGAGCACACGCTGCCGACCTGGCGCGCCCTCGCCGAGCCCGTCGCGGGCTCGCTCGCGGACGCCCTGGTCAACGCGCTGGGCAGCCAGCTGCTCGAAGGCCCCGGCGGCGGCGAGCCCGGCGTCGTCGACCCGGCGCAGCTCATGCGCCAGCTCGGCTCGGCGGTGTTCGGGATGCAGGTCGGCCAGGCCGCCGGCACGCTCTCCCGCGAGGTCTTCGGCGCCACGGACATCGGGCTCCCCCTGCTGCGCGAGGCGACCACGGTGCTCGTGCCGACCAACGTGGACGCGTTCGCGGAGGGCCTCGACGCGCCCGTCGAGGAGGTGCGGCTGTTCCTGGCCGTCCGCGAGGCCGCTCACGCGCGCCTGTTCACGCACGTCGCCTGGCTGCGCGGGCACCTGCTCGGCATCGTCGACGCCTATGCGCGCGGCATCACGATCGACGTCGACTCGCTCGAGGAGGCCGTCCGCTCGATCGACCCGACCGACCCCGCGGCGCTTCAGGGCGCGCTCTCCGGCGGCGTGTTCGCACCGCACACCACCCCGGAGCAGCAGGCGAACCTGCTGCGCCTGGAGACCGCGCTCGCCCTGGTGGAGGGCTGGGTGGACGAGATCACCGCCGCCGCGACCCTCCCCCACCTGCCGCACGCCATCCCGCTGCGCGAGATGATCCGGCGCCGACGGGCCGCGGGCGGGCCGGCCGAGCAGACGTTCGCGACCCTGGTGGGCCTGGAGATGCGCCCGCGCCGCTCGCGCGACGCCGCGACGCTCTGGGCCGAGATCACCCGCTCCGGCGGGACCACCTCGCGCGACGCCGTGTGGGGCCACCCCGACCTGCTGCCGACCACCGCGGACCTCGACGACCCGACGGGTTACGTGGCGCGGCGGACGGCGGCTGCGACCGAGGAGGCCGACGTCGATCGGGCGCTCGCGGAGATCCTGGGCGAGGACCCGGGCGCCGAGCCGGGCGCCGAGCCGACGCCCGACGGCGACAAGGCCTGAGGCGGACCCGACCAGCCCCGAACCTCCCCGCAACGTCCGAGCGTTGACGTCCTATAGGACGTCAA
>NZ_DATCNW010000122.1:0-5226 GCF_036565025.1 Pengzhenrongella sp. | reverse complement strand
CCGTCGCGCTGACCGTGGCGAGCGAGCGGGTCAGCTTCAGCAAGGTCATCGCGGCCACCCGCGGGCTGCGCGAGCTCGATGCCTGGGGCCGGCGTCCAGCGAAGGACGCCTCGGCGGCCGGGACGCAGGACCAGCCCGCGTGAGCCCGGGGGTCCGGCGCGGACTGTCCGGCCTGGTCGGCGCCGCGGCGCTGATCGCGGCGATCACGATCGTCAGCCGGCTGGTCGGTTTCGGGCGCTGGTTCGCGCAGTCCTACGCGGTCGGCGCGACCGCGACCGGCACCGCGTACGCGACCGCGAACCAGCTGCCGAACGTCTTCTTCGAGGTCGTCGCCGGTGGTGCCCTCGCGGGCGCCGTCGTGCCGCTGCTCGCCGGGCCGCTCGCCAAGAACCTGCGCGGCGACGTCGACCGGATCGCGTCGGCCCTGCTGACCTGGGCGATCGCGGTCTGCTTGCCCGCCGCGGTGCTGCTCGGCCTGCTGGCCCACCCGCTCACCGAGCTGCTGATCGGGACCCCGCAGCACGGCGAGCGGGCGGTCAGCGGCGCGACCCTCGACCTCGCCGGTCACCTGCTGATCGTGTTCGCCCCGCAGGTCGTGCTGTACGGGATCGGCGTCGTGCTCACCGGGGTCCTGCAGGCGCAGCGCAAGTTCGTCTGGCCCGCCGCCGCGCCGCTCGCCTCGAGCGTCGTGGTGGTCGCGAGCTACCTGGTGTTCCAGTCGCTGGCCGGCGAGGCGGTCCGGAACCCGGCCGCGCTGTCCTCGGACGCGATCGCCTGGCTCGGCTGGGGCACGACGGCGGGCGTGGCCGCGATGAGCCTGCCCTTGCTGATCCCCGTCGCACGCTCGGGCGTGCGGCTGCGCCCGACCTTCGGCTTCCCGCCCGGCGTCGCCGTGCGGGCCCGGCACCTCGCGGTCGCCGGGATCGGCGGGCTGGTCGCCCAGCAGGCCGCGGTGCTGGTCATCGTGTGGCTCGCCAACGGGCACGGCGAGCACGACGGCGGCACGCTCAACATCTTCCAGTACGCCCAGGCGGTCTACTTCCTGCCCTACGCGGTGCTCGCCGTGCCGCTCGCGACGGCGGCGTTCCCGCGCCTCGCCCAGCACGCCGCGACCGGCGACCACGCCGGCTACGCGCGCCTGGTGGCGCTGAGCACGCGCGCGGTCCTCGTGGTCAGTGCCGCGGGCGCCGCCGCGCTCGTCGCCGCTGCACCGGCGGTGACGGCGGTGTTCGCGTCGATCGATGCGAGCAAGAACGTGCTGGCGATCGCGGCGATGGCGCCGACGCTCACGGTGCTCGCGCCCGGGCTGCTCGGGTACGGGCTGATCTTCCAGCTGTCCCGCGTGCTGTTCGCGCTCGAGCGCGGCCGGGCGGCCGTGATCGCGGTCGCGACCGGCTGGTTCACCGTCGTGGTCGCCTCGGTGCTGGCGGTCGGGGCGTTCGCGCCGCGCGGCGGCGACGGGGTCGGCACGCTGCGCGGGCTCGCGCTCGGCAACACCATCGGCATGACCGTCGCCGGGATGGCCCTGCTGTTCGCCGTGTGGCGGTCCTCGGGCCGCGGGGCGCTGTCCGGCACCCCGCGCAGCCTCCTGGTCGCGGTCGTCGGCGCCGCGGCCGGCGCCATCGCCGGTCGCTGGGTCGTGGACGCGGTGCTCGGCCTCATCGATCCCGGTGTGCTGCCCGCGATCGTCGCGGGTCTGGGCGGCGCCGCCGTCAGCGCGCTGGCCGTGCTCGTCTCGGTCGGGGTTGCCGACCGGTCCACGTTCAGCGGCGTCTCGAACGCCGGGCGGGGCGTGGCCGGGACGGGCTCCGGCTCCGGCTCCGGAACGAGTTCCGGCTCCCGAACGGGCTCCGGCCCAGGCTCCGGAACCGGAACCGGCTCCGGCTCGAAAGCCCCGAAGGAAGAGGAACCCCGTGCGTGAACAGGCCCGTGTCCTGCTGGTGCTCGGCTCGAGCGCGGGCGGGGTCGCGCGGCACGTCGCGCAGGTCGCCGAGGCGCTCGGCATGCCGACCGCCGACGGTCCGGGTGCGGCCGTGCACGTCGCCGGCCCGCCGGCGCTCGCCGCGGACCTCGCCCCGGCGGGGGGCAGGGTCGTGTTCCACCCGGTGCCCATCACCGACCGGCCGCGGCCGGGCGACGCCGCCGTCGTCGGGCGGCTGCGGACCCTGGCGTCGGGCGCGGACGTGCTGCACGCGCACGGCCTGCGGGCCGGTGCGCTCGCCGTGCTGGCGGCCAGGAGCCTGCCGCGCGCCGCACGTCCCCAGGTGGTCGTCACGCTGCACAACCTGCCCGTGGGCGGCCGCGCGGTGCGCACGGTGTCCGCGGTGCTCGAGCGGGTCGTGGCGCGCGGCGCCGACGTCGTGCTGGGCGTCTCGGGCGACCTGGTCGAGCGCGCACGCGTCCTCGGCGCGCAGACCGTGGAGCGCGCCCTGGTCCCCGCGCCGGCCCGGCCGACCCCGGGTGCCGACCCCGCCGCCGTCCGCAGTGCGCTGGGCCTGTCCGACGGCGTCGCCCTCGTCCTCACCGTGGGCCGGCTCGCGCCGCAGAAGGGCCTGGACACCCTCGTGCACGCCGCCGCCCGGCTCTCGACGATCCACGCCGGCGCGGTCCTGTGGGCCGTCGCGGGCGACGGCCCGCTGCACGACCGCCTCGTCTCCCACATCGCCGAGCTGGACGCCCCGGTGCGCCTGCTCGGTCGCCGTTCGGACGTCGCGGACTTGTTCGCGGCGGCCGACGTCGTCGTGAGCACCGCGGTCTGGGAGGGCCAGCCGATCGGCGTCCAGGAGGCACTTCAGCTCGGTGCTGTGATGGTCGTCACGGACGCGGGCGGAACCCGCGAGGTGACCGGCGACACCGGTGCCGTGCTGGTCCCGGTCGGCGACGCGGACGCCATCGCGCAAGCGGTCGAAGCCCTGCTCACGGATCCCGCGGAGCACGCGGCGCAGTCGGCGCGAGCCCGCGCAAGGGCGGCGGACCTGCCCGATCTGGACGACGTCGTCGTGCAGTTGCGGCGCGTCTATTCCTGACGGAAAACCGACATTTCGGACCCTGTCGTGACCGGATTGTGATGCGCCGTGATCGTTTCGTGATCTGTGCCCGGAATGTGAGTTAGAGTTCCTCTGCCCGCGGTCCACCCGGGGGAGCCCGGGGTGGACCGCCGAATCCTGCCGCCACCGAAGGCAACACGACTTTCTCGCTGGCAGGAGCGGGGGACCCACCTTTTTACGGGCACCTGAAACGGTGTCCTTGGGGTTAAGACGGTCGAAAATTCTTCGACCGGCCGGGCGCACACTCCCGCCCGAACCCGACAGCTCACCCCGTAGGCGACCGGAGAGGTTCCCTATGAGCGCGCGCCACAACTCTGCCTGTCATCGAGCCGGTAGTCCCCGCATCTTCACGTCGGGCAGATCCGCGACCAGCACGACCGCACCCAAGGGGCGGTGGACCGCCGGTCTGGTCGTCGCCTGCTGCGGCCTGGTCATCTCGGGCCCTGCCTCGCCGGCCACCGCGGCCCCGGCCTCGACATCCCCGTCCATGCGAGCCGGCGAGGTCTCCTCGCGGAGCGTGTCCGCGCCGACGAGCGGGAAATGGACGTTCGACTCCCCGACGCTCACCGCGGTCACCGATCCGACGCCCACGCCCACGCCGACGCCCACCTCGACGCTGAGCTCGACCAGCCTGGCCGTCACCACGGATGCGACGGCGACGACGTCCAGCACGGTCTTCCGCACGGCCGCCATGTATCCCTGGTCGGTGCCGGCGATGGAGAACACCTCGGTCGGCTCGGGCGCGAAGTTCGAGTCCGCGTCGTCCACGATGACGCACGCCCTGCTGACCGGGACGCCGACGATCAACCGCGATCGGTGGTCCGTCAAGATCGCGCAGGCCAAGACGACCGACCCGTTCGTCACGCTGACCGACATCGGCAAGAGCCCCGCCGTCGCGCACAAGATCTACATTCCCGTCGGCCTCGAGCCCACCGCGGGAACCGACAAGCATGTCGGAATCATCCAGCCCGACGGTGTCACTCTTTATGAGGCCTACAAGTACAACAAGGTCGACGCGACGCATTTCACCAGCACCTACGTCAACGTCAATGACCTGCGCGGGGACGGTCTGCAGCGCGGTTCGCGCGCGTCGGGGATCAGCTTCCTGATCGGCCTGATCCGCAAGCACGAGATGGCCAACAAGGTCATCAACCACACGATTGCGATCGGCATGCCGGCGACGAAGATGAAGTCCGGTCCGGTGTGGCCGGCGCGGCTCCAGGACAAGCAGGTCGGCTCGAACGTCTACACCGGGTCGATCCCGATGGGCACGATGTTCGCCATTCCGCCGAGCGTGGACCTGACCAAGCTCGGTCTCACCCCGGAGGGCATGGCGCTGGGTCGCGCGCTGCAGAACTACGGCGGCCACGTGCTGGTGCAGTCGGGCACGGTCTCGCTGTACACGGAGCCGGACTCGGACCTCGCCGCGACGAACCGCATGAAGGCGGACTACCAGCAGAAGCTCTTCCCGCAACTGCGCCGCCTGGCCAACAACAGCGCCGACAACGTCAGCGGCGGCGGAACCCGCCGCGAGGCGGCACTCGCGCCCCTCGGCTAGCCCGCGGAGCCAGTCCGCGTGGCTCTCCGGCAAGCCCCTCGACGGGGCGCGTGCGGGTTCGTCACCCTGCGTCCCGTCGAGGCCCGCTTCGGTCGACCGCGTTCGACGACGTTGTCGACTCCCGCATTCCCACGCACCGCTCGTCCTCACTCGAGCATGAACGCGGGAACGGACATCCCGGTGTGCGGATCGGTCTTCCGCGTAAAATCGAGGTCGTCCGGCGGTGCCCCCGGAGGCGATGTCGCTCCCGGAGGCGGTGCTGCTCCCGGTGGTGCGCCGGGTTTGCGCCCGATGACTCGCCCGGTGGGGTCGGTGAACGTGTAGTCGACCGTGGCGAGCGTCCCGCGGGGTCGCGGGACTCCGTTCCGGTCGGGCCGTGGAGCGGGTTTCCTGGTGATGCTGAGGTCGAGTCGGTGCACCTCGTGATGATGGAAAGTGCAGAGCAGGATCCCGTTGTCGACCGAGGTCGAGCCGAAGTCTCGTTTCCACCAGCGGATGTGGTGGATCTGGCACCAGCGAGCGGGCTGGTCGCACTCGGGCCAGGCGCAGTGCCGGTCCCGGGCGATGACCGCGCTGCGCTGCACCCCGGTGAACAGCCGCTCCGAGCGTCCCAGGTCCAGC
>NZ_DATCNW010000121.1:0-22491 GCF_036565025.1 Pengzhenrongella sp. | reverse complement strand
TCGGCCGAGCCGCGGAGAACCAACCGGGCCCGACCCGCCAAGCCCCAATGGTCGCAACTTAGGACCCCCTGCCAGTCGCCCCCGAGCGGGGATCCTCCTCTGGATCCCGCCTGCGTGGACCTTAAGTTACGTCCATTGGGGGTACCCCCGAGCGTGCCGGGACGCGGCCGATTCTGAGATTCATTCAGCGGCACGGGATGCGCTGGCCACAGCCTGAACTGCTTCCGGGCGAGCAGGTGCTGTTCCAGGTGCGGGCAAACCTCACCGTCAAAGACATTGCACGGGGCGGCACCTTGACGGTCACCGAAAAGCGGTTCCTGTTCCAGCCCAACAACGTCGAAGCCCGGCTGATGCTTCGGCCACGCACGTGGGCGATCGATCGCATCATCGCAGTGGGCGTCGCCTCGCGGAGTTGGGGGCCTGTCTCCGGCGCCTGGGTTCGACGGCTTCGCCTCGAGATGAGCGACGGCAGCGCGGCGCTGTTCGTCGTTCCGGACGTGGAGAGCGTCGTCCGCCGGCTCGAAGTGCTGATCTGGCCTATCGCCGCCGATACTGCGGACCAGTGACCAAACCGCCGAACCTCAGCGCCGGCCGACGGCCTCACCGTCCGCGGATCGCGGCGAACGAACCGAGTTCGCCGGTCCGGGCGTGAGTTCGCCGATCGAAATCGACGAACTCGCAACGGAACGGCGAACTCGGCACCGGGTCGACGCGCGGCCAGCCGAGGGGGAGGGCGGCGCGCGTCGTTGGTCAATGATCGGCTGAGACCGCTTCGCCCTCGCTCTGGGCGGCTCGCCGGTGAACGAGGTACCTGGCGTGCACCATGCCGCCGTCACCGGCGTTGCTCGCAACCAGCGAGAGCTGCACATCGGAGTCGAGAAACCCGAACAGGGGAAGGCCGGCGCCGATGAGGACCGGCGCCCATCCGATGCTGATCTCATCGATGAGCCCAGCTCTCAGAAAGGTTTGGATGACCTTGCCGCCGTCGACGTAGACCTGCCTCGCCCGGGAACCCGCGAGTTCGCGCAGGACATCCTCGAGGGTGCGAGCGACCGTGATGCGCGCGTCGTCGGCGTCGAGCATGCTTGACAAGACGATGACCCGCTTGCCGTCGTAGGGCCACCCGGCGAAAGTCAGCACCTTTTCGTAGGTCCCCCGGCCCATCACCAGGTGATCGACGCTCGGTAAGAAGTCATCCCAACCGGGGACCTCGTTGGCACTGGTCATGCTCACGTGCCGCGGTCCTGGCAGGGGATCGGTCAGCCAGTCGATGTCCCCGCCGGGTCGAGCGATGAACCCGTCAAGGCTCGCTCCGATGAACACCCTGCCGGTCCACTCACGATGATGGGTCAACTCCATACCTCCGTCAGCTCCTCGAGAACCGTGGTGGGAAGGGAACTTTCGCGGTCGGCGGCGCGGCGGAGCATCGATCCATTGAGAGCGTCGAACAGCAAGGCCGCGGCGCGGTGCGGATCACCCAGTCTCGGTAGGTCGGTCGCAGCCAGCAGCGAAGCCAGGTAGCGGATCTCCTTCGCCCAGCCCTCCGCAAGGAGCTCCCGAAGGTGATCGTCGACCAAGTCATCGAGCAAGTTCACCAGGCCGACGGCCACGCCTTCTGGCCCGTCGCCGGCGAACCGGCTTTCGACCCACCCGCGCAGTTCTCGGGCCGGGGCTTCGGTGCCGCGAGGAGCGTCGGGGATGGAGTCGATCCACCGTCTGCTCAAGGCCACGAGAATCCCCTGGCGTGAACCGAACCGCTTGAGCAGACCAGCTGGGCTCAGGCCAGCTGACGGGGCGATCTCCGCAAGAGTCCAGGGCTCCAGCGCCCGACGCCGCCCGAGGGCGGCCGCGATGCGCGCCAGCAGCACCTGTTGATCGTCTCGTCTCGGCCTGGGCACAGGGTTAGTAAATCATGATTCGCTAACATTTTGTCGGCCGGGATCGTCAGCGCTTGCTGTAGTAGACGGTGATTGTCGGAAGGTACTCGACGCTGTCGAGGTCCAGCTCGGAGTGCAGGACCAGGTCGAGCACCTCGATCTTGCCCAGGGCATCCAGCGACTCGGCGACGCGCCTGAGCAGTGCGGGCACGTCGCCCGAGTGCTTCTTTCCTCGGGGATTCGCCTGAGAGAACGTACGCACCGACGTCACTCGATCAGGGGTCGGGCGTTGTTGCGAGCAGGGCGAGGGCCACGTCGGCGGAGCGAGCGGCGGCGTCCTCGACCGCAACGGAGAACTCGCTCCCGGCCGCCGGGCCGCACAGGTCCGAGATGGCCCGGACCGACAGGAACGGGACGTCGAGCAGGTGGCAGGCCTGGGCGATGGCCGCGGACTCCATGTCCGCCGCCAGCGCGTCGGGGAACCTGCGCCGGACGCGCTCAAACGACCTGCCGTCGATGAACGCGTCGCCGGAGACGACCTCGCCCCGCAGCAGGTTGGACCCGGCGGGCGCCTCGGCGCTCCGCAGGAGCTCCGGGTCTGCGAGGTAGCTGCCCGGCATCCCGGGAACCTGACCGAGCGAGTACCCGAACGCCCGCGCGTCCGCGCCGCCGAACGTGTAGCTCGAGCCGGCGACGACGTCCCCGACGCGCACCCGCGGATTCAGCCCGCCCGCCGACCCGGCGCTGATCACGTTCAACGGCCGGGACCGGCTGACGGCCAGGGCGGTCGCGGTGGCGGCGTTGACCAGGCCGATTCCGCACGTGACGAGCAGCACGTGGGCCTGCCCGAAGGACGCGAGCCTGATGCGGGCCTGTCCGAGCAGGCTCGCCCTGCCGAGCGTGCTGGAGCGCTCCTCGAACGGGGCCATCTCCTGGGCCATCGCCGTGATCACGACGGCGTCGACCTCGATCACGCGGTCACCCGGCTCCATCCCGCGCGCGCACCGAGGAACGAGGTCGCCGCGGCCTGCGCGGCGGGCAGGCTATGGCTCGCGGCCCAGCCGCACTGGACCTCGTTGGCGGCCGGCACCTCGGTCGCGCGGGTCACGTCGACGAGCGTTGCCTGGAGCAGGTCCAGGAAGTCGTCGTACGAGTGCGGGCCCTCGACGAGGACGTAGAAGCCGGTCTGGCAGCCCATCGGCGACACGTCGATGACGCTGTCGGAGTGGTTGCGGATGTGCTCGGCAATCAGGTGCTCGAGGGAGTGCACCGTGGGCATCGGCAGCCGGTCGGCGTTCGGCTGGCTGAAGCGCACGTCGTACTTGGTCAGCATGTCGCCGTGGGGAAGCGCCTTGGTGTCGGCGACGCGCACGAACGGGGCGACGACGGTGCGGTGGTCGAGATTGAAGCTCTCGACGTTCATCCTGTGCTCGGTCAACGGAAGCTGCTCTCTGAGTGGACTGATCTCTCGCGGCCCGGTCTGGCGCGGACTTCTCGCGCGCGGATCGGCCCGGCAGTCTACCGTCGCCGCCCCGCGCACGCAGCCGGGCGGGATCGGCTCGGGCAGCGAATCGACGTGGGCATTCGCGTCCCGCAGGGCCCGCTCGATCAGATCCCGGCCCAGCGGGTACGACCACCCGGGCGGCAACCGGTCCTTCTCGTAGCTACCCCACGGGAGTTCGTCGCCCACCCCCGGGTACTAGGCCGCCGACGTCGAACCGCCCGGTCGAGACCGCGCCGCTGCCCTCTGTGCAGCACTCTGTGCAGCACTCTGTGCAGCACTCTGTGCAGCGCTCTGTGCAGCCAACCTGCACCCATAGGGCAGATCCGATGCATTGAGGGCTGCACAGAGACGTCACCGACCAAGAAACCAAGGCTCGGACGTTCCGGCCGGAACGTCCGCGCAAATGACCCGCGACGCCGAGCCGAGGCCGTCGTCGCCTCGGGTCGAGGGGCGCCGAGTTCGTCGGTCCGGGTGCGAGTTCGCCGACCGAAATTGACGAACTCGCAACACAATGGCGAACTCGCCGTCGGCCAGGCCGCAGCGTGCCGGCGGGAGGCGCGCCGTCGGCCAGGCCGCGGAGTGCCGGCGAGGGGCCGGCGCGAGGCCGGCGCGAGGCGGGAGGCCGGCGCGCCGGGTTCAGGCCTGCGTCACCGTGCGGCGCAGGTCGGGTTCCAGGTAGATCAGGTTGACGATGGGGACCGCGGTGCGGACCCTGGCCTCGGCGGCGTTGATCGCCGCGGCGATCGACTCCGCGGTGGCGGCCGGCTCGATCTCGATCTTCGCGGCGACCAGGAGCTCCTCGGGGCCCAGGTGCAGGGTGCGCAGGTGGATGACGGACACCACGCCGTCCCCCACCAGGGCGGCGTCGATCTTCGCGAGATCGGGCTTGGTCGCGGCCTCCCCCAGCAGCAGCGAGCGCGTCTCGATCGCCAGGATGGCCGCGATCACCACGAGCAGGACACCGATCGACGCGGTGCCGGCCGCGTCCCAGCGGCCGTCGTGCGTCGCGAGGGTCATCCCGACGCCGAACAGCGCGAGCACGAGCCCGATCAGCGCGCCGGCGTCCTCCAGCAGGACCACGGGCAGCTCGGGGGCCTTCGCGTTGCGGACGAACGACACCCACGACTGGTCGCCGCGGATGTGGTTCGACTCCTTGATCGCGGTGCGGAACGAGTAGCCCTCCATCGCGATGGCCGCGAGCAGCACGACGACGGGGACCCATTTCCACGAGTCGATCGCGTGCGGATCCTGGAACTTGTGCCAGGCCTCGTACAGCGCGAACAGCCCGCCGACGCTGAACAGCACGATCGAGACGATGAACGCGTACAGGTACCGCTCGCGCCCGTGCCCGAACGGGTGCGCGGCGTCCGCCGGCTGGCGCGAGCGCTTGCCGCCCAGGAGCAGCAGCGCCTGGTTGCCCGAGTCGGCGAACGAGTGCACCGACTCCGCGAGCATCGAGCTCGAGGAGGTCAGCCCGAACGCGACGAACTTCGTGACCGCGATGCCGATGTTCGCCGCCAGGGCCGCGATGATCGCGCGGTTCCCCCCGCCGGTGGACATCAGGCGGGAGCGTGGTCGGCGGGCCCGGACGCGCCTGGGCGCACGGCCCGGGCATCGTCGACGAGCAGCACCGGGATGCCGTCACGCACCGGGTAGGCGAGCGGGTTGACGGGGTCGGTCGAGACGAGCTCGGGCTCGCCGGTCGGGCCGACGCCGTCGACCAGCGTCGCGCCGGTCGCCGGGCAGCGCAGGATCTCGCGGAGCCACGGCTCCATCAGGCCGGTCGCCGCCAGGGGTACCTCGGACATGCTCAGGCCTCCTGCTCGGAACCGGCGGCCAGCACGAGCGCGAGCACGTCGTCGCGGACCTTCTCCATGATGTCCTCGTCGGCGGCCTCGACGTTCAGCCGCAGCAGCGGCTCGGTGTTGGAGGCCCGCAGGTTGAACCACCAGCGCGGGTGGGACTCCCAGTGGCTCACCGTGAGCCCGTCGAGCTCGTCGACGTCCACGGGGCCGGCACCCTGGTCGGTCACGTATGCCTGCACGACGCGCGCCCGAGCGGCCGGCACGTCCAGCACGCGGGAGTTGATCTCGCCCGACGCGGAGTACGGCATGTACGCCTCGGCCAGGGCCGACAGCGGCGCGCCCTGGCCGCCGAGCGCGGCGAGCACGTGCATCGCGGCGAGCATGCCGGTGTCGGCGAAGAAGAAGTCGCGGAAGTAGTAGTGCGCGCTGTGCTCGCCGCCGAAGACGGCACCGTGCTCGGCCATCTCGGCCTTGATGAACGAGTGGCCCACGCGCGTGCGCACGACGGTCGCGCCCGCGCGGCTGAGCAGGTCGGGCACGACGCGCGAGGTGATGAGGTTGTGGATGACCGTCGGCTGGCGCCCGGCGGCCTGCTCGCGCTCGACCTCGCGCAGGCCGACCAGCGCGGTGATCGCGGACGGGCTGACCGGGTCGCCGTTCTCGTCGATCACGAAGCAGCGGTCGGCGTCGCCGTCGAACGCGATCCCGAGGTCCGCGCCGTGCTCGACGACGGCGGCCTGCAGGTCGAGCAGATTCTTCGGCTCGAGCGGGTTCGCCTCGTGGTTGGGGAACGTGCCGTCCAGCTCGAAGTACAGCGGGAAGATCTCCAGCGGGAGCGCCGCGAGCCCGGCGCCGGTGCCGAGCACGGCGGGGGCCGTGTGGCCGCCCATGCCGTTGCCCGCGTC
The DNA here is from genome assembly GCF_036565025.1 of Pengzhenrongella sp. Classification (NCBI taxonomy): domain Bacteria; kingdom Bacillati; phylum Actinomycetota; class Actinomycetes; order Micrococcales; genus Pengzhenrongella; species Pengzhenrongella sp. Next base: position 16,400 of record NZ_DATCNW010000121.1, on the reverse strand, counting down.
CACGACGACCTTGAGCTTGCGGATGCCGGACAGGTCGACCAGGTTGCGCAGGAACAGGGAGTAGTCGGCGAGCAGGTCGCGCTCGGTGATCTCGCCGCGCGCGTCGGCGTCGACCACGGGCACGCCGTCGGCGAGGTAGGTCCCGGTGAGATCGCGCACGGCCGCGAGGCCGGTGTCCTGGCCGACCGGGCGTGCGCCCGCGCGGCAGAGCTTGATGCCGTTGTACTTGGCGGGGTTGTGGCTCGCGGTGAACATCGCGCCGGGGACGTCGAGGATTCCCGCGGCGTAGTACAGGCCGTCGGTCGAGCACAGGCCGATCAGCACGACGTCGATGCCGCGCGTGGCCAGGCCGTCGGCGAACGCCGCGACGAGCTCGGGCCCCGAGGCGCGCATGTCGTTCCCGATGACGACGACGGGTCGCGCGCCGGCCGCGACGTCGGGCAGGACGATCACGTCACCGAACGCCGCGCCGATCGCGCGCGCGATGCGGGCGTCGAGCTGCTCGGGTACGACGCCGCGCACGTCGTAAGCCTTGATGAGCGCGGTCAGATCGGGAGTCGAGATGTCAGCTGGCATGCCCGTAGCCTACTTAACCTCACAGGCAAGCCAATCGAGCCAACCTCGACTGCTGGGGGTCAGCGCACCCGGGTGGAGCTGCCGAGCACGGCCTCGAGCGACATCGTCTGCCCGGTGCCGTCCACCGGGACCCAGGCCTTGTGCTCGCAGTCGTGGCACGAGACGAAGATGACGGGGCTTCCGTCGGCGAGCGTGAGCTGGAGGTGGGTGAGCGAGGTGCTCCCGCACTCCCCGCACTCGGTCGTACCCGGAGAGGTGCGGGCCGGCGCGAGCGCGATCGAACCCAGCGGGGCCGGCACGTCGTGCGCGCGGGCGCGGGTGCGCTGGGCGGGGACGGTGCCCGTGGATCCGTTCGTGGCGCGGGCGGCCTCGACGGCGCCGTCCGGGGTCGGGAAGGTGATCGGCAACGTGGGTGCGCCGGAACGCTGGTTCACTCGACGGGTCATGTCTCTCCTCTAGCTCCCATCCCCGCGCAGCACGCGGAGGTGGCCCCGTCGCCCAGCCTCGGCGAGGCGAACGGGTTCGGGCTCCCTGCGACGCGGACGACCGGCCTCACGAACGGCATCTGCCAGTGCGAGAAGATCGTCGTGGCTCGGCCCGACCTCGACGAAGTCGGGGGTCAGTCGCACGACCTCCCAGCCACGCGGGGCGGTCAACCGCTCAGCATGGTCGGCACACAGGTCGTACGAGTGAGGTTCGGCGAGGCGAGCGAGCGGGCCGAGCACCGCGGTCGAATCGGAGTAGACGTACGTCAGCGTCGCCACGGCGCCGCTGATGCAGACGGGGCGCGAGCACTGTCTGACGGATCGCACCCTCGAAGGGTACTCCTGCGCCGCGCGGACTCGGCAATCGACGTGAACTGGGTCACAGCCGCACCGGCGCGCCGGCACTAGCATGGGCTCGATGACGACCCTGCCCGACCGGCGCGAGCCGGTGCACCCCGCACGTCGCCGCGACCGGCGCGGGCGCGGCCCCCGCGGGCCCGTGCTCCCGTCCGGGATCCCCGCGTACCGGACCCGCGCCGAGCGATTCGACGACCTCGTGCTGCAGGCGGTCGGACGGCTCGAGAAGCGGTGGGCGCGCCAGCTGGACGGGACCGAGTTCGCCGTCGAGGACGTGCCGCCGTCGAACCCGGCACCGTGGGAGCACGGCGGGGTGCCGCTGGGGCGTTACTTCCCCGCCGACGCCGGCCTCGCGGCCCGCATCGTGGTCTACCGGCGCCCGGTCGAGACCCGCGCCGTGGACGCGGCAGACCTCGATGACCTGGTGCGCGACGTCGTCGTCGAGCAGGTCGCGCACCTGCTCGCGCGCAGCCCGGACGAGATCGACCCCGACTACCGCGACGGCCACTGAGTCGCCTGCGGTCGGGGCTGCAAACCGTCGTTGTGACCCCTGAACCGCAACAATTCGGTGTCCGTATTGTGACCATTTGTCCGTAGCATGGTTCCCAGTGAGGTGCGGCGACGGGTATCGAACGGGGGAGCTGTGATGAGGCGCTCACTGGCAGCAATCATCGGTCTCATGCTGGCGGCGGTCACGTTCGTGGCTGCTCCGGCGTCGGCGACCACGCCGTACTGCGGGATCACCTGGGGCTCCCTCATCAAGGGGACCAAGGCCGTGCCGGGCGTCCATCCCAGCTACCTGGTCAACGTCCGGGGCGGGCAGCACACCTGCTACGACCGGGTCGTGATCGACCTGTCCGGTGCCGGGCCGTCGTCAACCGTCAAGTACGTCGATCAGGTCCTCAGCGATCCCCGGGGCGACGTCGTCCCGCTCCGGGGCGGCGCCAAGCTCGAGGTGACGGTCTTCGCGCCGGACGTGAACATCGACACCAGGCAGCTCACCTACAAGCCGGCGAACCGGAGCGAGCTCGTGAACGTGACCGGGTTCCGGACCCTGCGCCAGCTCGCGTACGCGGGCGGCTTCGAAGGCGTCACCACCATCGGCGTCGGTGTCCGGGCCCGGCTGCCGTTTCGGGTCTTCCTGCTCGCCGGGCCCGGGTCCGGGTCGCGACTGGTGATCGACGTGGCGCACGCCTGGTAGCCGCCGGGTCGCAGTGCGCGCGAGATTTTCACCCGTTCGGCGGGCACTAAAGTGGGGTGCGATGAGCAACCCCGCTGGCCCGAGCCAGTCGATCCGTGTGATCTGCGTGACCTACAACCCCGGCCCCGAGCTCGACGACTTTGCGGCGTCGCTCGCGACGGCGACGACCAAGCCGTTCGAGCTCGTGCTCGTCGACAACGGCACCCGGGACCAGACTCCCGAGACGGTGGCGGCGGCCCATGGCGCCCGAGTGCTGCGCACCGGGGAGAATCTCGGGTACGGCCGCGCGGCGAACATCGGTGCCCGCGGCGCTGACCAGCCGTGGCTGCTGGTCGCGAATCCCGACATCGTCTGGTCCCCCGGCTCGCTGGACCGGCTGCTCGAGGCTGCCGCCGAGCATCCGCGGGCCGGCGCGCTCGCTCCCGTGCTGCTCAACCCGGACGGCACCGTCTACCCGTCCGCGCGCGAGCTGCCCTCGCTCACCCAGGGCGTCGGGCACGCGCTGTTCGCGCGGCTGTGGCCACACAATCCGTGGACCAGGGCCTACCAGCAGCGCCAGGAGTCGGCCGATGCGACCGAGCGCACGGCGGGCTGGCTCTCCGGCGCCTGCCTGCTGCTGCGCCGCGAGGCGTTCGAGCAGGTCGGCGGCTTCAACCCGGCGTACTTCATGTTCTTCGAGGACGTCGACCTGGGCGAGCGACTCGGCGCCGCCGACTGGTACAACCTCTATGTGCCCTCGGCGCGGGTCACCCACGTCGGTGGCACCACGTGGCGCCAGCGACCGGCCCGGATGATCTCCGCGCACCACGCGAGCGCCGAGCGCTACCTGAGCCACCGGTACGACCGGTGGTTCGAGTGGCCGGTACGGCTCGCGATCCGGATCGGCCTGGGCGTCCGCCTGCGGATCGAGCTGCGCGCCGCGCGCTGACGCTCCCCCGCGTTGTTCTCCCCGGGAGCTCGGTTGCGCACGTCAGGGCAGGCCGAGGGTCCTTGCCCGCAGGACGGGCACCGACGGCTGTGCGGCAGCCGGTGTCGTCGGGTTGAGCAGCGAGATGAGCTGACCGTCGGCGGCGTCCACGTTCGCCAGCAGGGACCAGGCCAGCTTGGCGCCGCCCGACGACGCGTCGTCGGGCACCTGGAGATCGAAGCCGGCGATCTTGGCCCGGGCGCCCGCGATGGACTGCACCGAGATCGACTCCGAGCTCCCGGCGGGAACGCTGATCTCGCGCTCGTCCAGGATCGCGCCGTTCGCGCCGATCGTGCGCAGCGTGCCGGTGGCCGGCCCGCCACCGGAGCCTTCTCGGTCGCTGCCGACGCCGGTGAACATGACGGTGCCGGTCACCCCGACCGGCAGCGCGAGCACGCCACCGGTGCCGGGCGTCGCGGCGGCACCCCAGGCGCGCTCGAGGGGCGGGACGGTATCGAGCGGGCCCCGCTTGCCGGGACGGGTGATCATCACCGCGGACGTGACGGGCTTGTCCGCGTCGACCACGGCGGTGTAGGCACCCGCGGGCAGGCCGCCGAGCGACAGGTCGGTCACCTCGCCGCGCGCCAGGTCGACCGAGTCCGCGCCGGGCAGGGCGACGGGGCCCTTCGGCCCCAGCAGGTGAATCCGGGCGGTCGTGTCGGCGTCGGGCGCGAGCAGCCGCAGCTGGGCGGCGTCGGGAGCATCGATCTTCGAGCCGCGCACCACGAGCCCGCTGACGACCTGCCGGGTCGCGGGTGCGGTCCCGGCGCTGACGAGGTCCGTGCCGGCGGGAGTGAACCCGTTGAGCCGGTTGTCCTGCACGTGCGCCGTGACGAGCCCGCCCTCGGCGCTCACGTGCACCGCGATGCGCTGCTGCTCGGCGGCCACGCCCTCGAGCAGCAGGGCCCGCTCGGCCCCGGGCGCGACGAGGAAGCCGCCGCCGCCGGCGAGGTCGACCTTTCCGGAGGGCCCGAACAGGTCGATCGACACCTGCGCGGGGGTCGCACCCGGGTTCGCCACGACGAGGAGCGAGCTGCTGCCGAGCGCGGTGCTGCCACCGAGCAGCCACTGGTCACCCGCCGGCGGCTGGCACGACTCTGCCGCCAGCCCGCGCAGGTCGCCGGCCGTGGTCAGGGACGCGGTCGCGCCGCCGACGCGCGGCGCCTCGCCGGTGGGCTCGGCTCGCAGCAGGGTCGGGACGCCCGGCGAGGAGACGCCCAGGGCGCCGGTCGACGCGCCCGCCGGGTCGATCGTCGCGAGCGGGGCGCCACCCGCGAGCGGCTTCAGCGTGGCCGACGCCGCGACCTCGGAGCCCGACCCCGCAGCACCGGAGACCGTCAGGGCGCGGACCTGGGTGAGGGTGTCAACCGGGGTCGGGTCGAAGGCGGAGTCGCCGGTCCGCGCATCCGCCGGGCGCACGAGTGGCCCCGGGCAGACGAGCGTGGTCGCGACCGGAGGGACCCTGACGGCCAGCGGCCGCACCTCGACCTGCGCGGGCACCGGCAGCAGGAGTCCGGCCGCGGTGACCGCCCCCGTGAGGGCGAGCACCACCAGCGCACCGAAGATGCGCAGCAGCCGGCCGCGCCAGCGCCCACGGGGTCGGCGGGCGCGCGGCGGAGCGGCGGACTCGTCGATCTCGTCGAACTCGGCGAACTCGGCGCTCTCCGGCGAATCCGGCAGCTCGGGGGGTGGTTCGGTGGTCATCGGGTCCCTCCCCGGCGCCGTCGGATGGGCAGGGCGAGCAGCATGGTGAGCAGCCCGACGACGCCCTGCACCACGAGCCACGGCGTGCGGTCAGCCGGCGCGTAACCGACGACCAGGCGGCCGCCGTCCTTGCCGAGGTCGAACGTCTGGCGCCAGTCGGCGGTCACCGATCGCAGTGGGCGCCCGTCCAGCCAGGCACGCCAGCCGGGATCGGCACGCTCGGCGAGCACGACCACGCGGTTGGCGGACCCCGTCTTGACCCGGGTGTCCAGGCCGCCCGCGCGTGCCGGGAGGGCGACGGCCGACGGTCTCCCGCCCGCGGCGGCGGGCGTGACGGCCCGCGCCCAGGCAGCTTCCGCGCCCAACGGCGAAACGACTCGCCAGACGACGCCCGCCGTGTTCTCGGTGATGCGTTCGAGCCCGGCCGTGGCGTCCAGACGCCCCACGAGCAACGACCGTGCGGGCGCATCCGTCGGGTCGGCGGCGGGCGGCACGAGCACGTCGGCGACCGCGAGGTCGGAGAGCTCGGCACCGACGTTGCCACCGGCGGCGACGCCCATCCGTGCGACCAGGTGGGACACCTGCGTCGAGGCCGCGTCGGGCACCACGATGCGGGCCTGACCGGGACCGCCGGTCAGCGCGCGCGCGTCGACGGCGGTTGCGGCGTCGGTGAGCTGCGGGCCGTCCGCGCGCAGCAACTGGTAGGCGACCTTGCCCGAAGCGTCGACGCCCAGGCAGAGCACGCGCGACCTGTCGGGCGAGGTCTGCGCCTCCTGCCCGACGGCGGGCACCACTGCGCCCTCCAGGGTGGAGACCGCAATCGCGCCGGGCGCGCCGGCCACGGCCGTTCGGGTCCTGGCCGTCCACTCCGCGAGCGGGACCAGCGGCGCGATGACCGCGACGATCGTCAGCAGGATGACGGCGACCTGCCGCCAGCCGAAGCGGTGCCTCGCGACCAGCGCGCGGACCCCCTGCGTGCCGAGAACCGCGGCGGTGAGCAGCCCGAGCAGGAGCAGCGAGGCGCCCGGGCCGGACCAGCCACGGACGACGTCGGCGGTGCCCACGGCGGTCTCGACCCGGCCCGCGGCGATCGCCGCGGCGAGGCCGCACGCCGCGACCAGCCAGCCGGCGCGCACCCCGCGCGCGACCGTGGCGCCACGCACCAGTGCCAGCAGGGCGAACAGCAGCACGACGCCGCCCAGCACGAACGGGAGCGCGCGCAGCACCTCGTCGGGGACCTGGTCGAAGACCCAGCCGGCGGGCTGCACGGGCCAGGCGAGCAGCTGCTGCCAGGCCGGCGCCGCGGTGGATGGGAGCGGCAGGCCCGGGTCCGCGAGCAGCACCCGCCAGCTTCCGCTCCCGACGCGGGTGGCCGCCTCGGCGATCGTCGGCCCGAGGAGCGCGAGCGCGGGCAGCACGATCAGCGCGACGCGCCGGCGCCGGCGCGGTGCGATGACAGCGACGATGAGCAGCGCGAGCAACCCGAACGGGAGCAGCACGGGCGCCCCGGCGGCCGCGATCGCGAACGCGAGCCCGGCCCCGGCGGCAGCGGCGACCGAACCGGTCGGCCGTGCGGCGGGCGAGACGGGCTCCGGCTGCTGCCGCGGGTCGGCGGGTGTGGCACCCGGGGTGCCACCGGACCGGGACGCCTGCGCGGCGTCCGGCCCGGACACCGCTGCGTCGTCGAGGGAGTCCTCGTGGACGCGTCGCGCGCCGATCAGCCCGGAGAGCACGATGTCCCGGCGCTGCACGCCGATCGCGCGCGCGACCCCGAGCGCGACCCAGGGCAGCGCGACGTGCGCGACGAGAGCGCCGAGGCGCCCGCCGTCGAGCGCGAGCAGGAGGCTCGGTGCCGCCACCCAGACCAGGGCCGCCCAGAGCCGCACGCCGACCGAACGCGTTGCGGCGCCGGCCGCGAACCACGCACCGAGCCCGGCCAGGACGAGCGCGCCGAGGAAGAGCAGATCGACGGCGCCGCCCGCAGTGCCGCCGGTGAGGGCCGAGAACGGGGCCAGCACGGTGAGCAGGGGGTCGGCGGGCCCGGGGTTGCCGAAGTCGCCCGCCACCCAGCCGGAGCTCGCCGCGCGCCAGAGCTCGCCGAGGCTCACCCGGGCGGGCAGCAGGGCCCCGCCGACGAGCGAGCCGCCGCGGATCACCCCGCCGACCAGGGTGCCGAGCACGGCGGTGGTGAGCGCCACCAGGAGCACCGCGAGCACCCCGAGCCCGAACCGGCGACGGGTCGCCAGGGCGGCCAGCTCGGCGAGCTCGAGCTCGCTGGGTGCGCCGCCGATCTTGCGCAGCTCGACGCGGGTCAGGTGGGCGTCGTACTGCTCGCGGAGAACTTCCTGCCAGCTCGCCTCGAGGGGGCGCAGGGACCGGCGCGGGATCTGCTGTACCCGGCTCGCGAGCCGCCGCGCCTGCGCGATCCGGCGCGGGTGAACCAGGGCCGCGACCGGTGCGGCGAGCTCGGCGACGGCGAGTCCCGGCTCCTTGCCGGCGACCCGGGCGAGCGAGCGCACCACCCCGGCGATCAGGAATCCGATCCCGGCGAAAGGCAGCAGGACGGCCGGCTCCGCCGCGAGGCGGGCATGCACCCAGGCGCGGCGGCGCGCGGCGAACGACCGCCGCGGGTCGCCCTCGGGGTCGCTCTCGTCGCTCTCGGCACGGACGGCCGAGCGGGCTGCGGAACGAGCGGAGCCGGAGCGAGCCGCGTGCGGGTCGGACGACCCGTGCCGCAGCCCTCGGTAGGACGCCTGGGCGTGCCGAACGACGGCCGTCGGGACCACGACGACGCGGTGCCCGGCCAGCCGGGCCCGCCGGGACAGGTCGAAACCGTCGCCGAACGGGCCGAGCGAGGGGTCGGTGCCGCCGAGCGCGTCCCAGACCTCGGTGCGCACGAGGGCACCGGCCAGGCCGACGGCGAGCACGTCGTCGCGCCGGTCGTGCTGCCCCTGGTCGACCTCGCCCTCTTCGACGCCGGTCATCCGGCGGCCGAACCTGGACGTCGTGACGCCGACCTCGAGCAGCCGCACCGGTTCGGACCAGCTGCGCTGCTTGGCCCCCGCGATGGCCACCGACGGCGTGTGCTCGACCGCGCCGGTGAGCTCGGCGAGCGCGGTCGGGGCGGGCGCGGAGTCGTCGTGCAGGAACCAGAGCCAGCCGGTCGACTCGACGCCGGCGGCGGGCAGAGGTACGTCGGTCAACGCCTCGCGCACGGCGTCACCGAAGTTGTGGGCGCCGGGGACGGCGGCGATCCGCAGGTCGGTGCCGAGCCCGGCGAGCACGTCGCTCGCGAGGCGCGCCACGTCGTCGGGCACCGCACGCTGCGGGTACGGCGCGGCATCGACGACGACGACGCGGTCCGGCACGCGCGTCTGGGTCGCGAGGGCGGCCAGGGTGTCGTGGAGGTAGCGGGTGACGCCGCGCGTGACGAGGACCGCCGTGATCGACGGGGCCATCGGTACCGCAGCGTTGGGGGTCGGCGCTTCAGTCATGCGCTCTGGAGCGACCGACGGGTGAGAGCTCAGACCACACGTCGCTTGAGCTTGCGCCGTTCGCGCTCGGAGAGCCCACCCCAGATGCCGAAGCGCTCGTCGTGCTCGAGGGCGTACTCGAGGCACTCCATTCGAACCTCGCAGCCGGTGCAGACCTTCTTGGCCTCACGGGTCGATCCGCCCTTCTCGGGGAAGAACGCCTCCGGATCGGTCTGCGCGCACAGGGCGCGCTCCTGCCATCCGATGAGCGTGTCGTCCACGGGGTTGCCGAAGATCGGGAGTACCGGCGCGACGGCGGCGGCGCGCTGATTATCCGACGGGAACGGTCCGTCCTCGTCGAGCAGATTCCACATGGTGGGGGCCCTCCGGCTCGTCTGGGGTGGAAACGCAATGAGGAAATTACACGCGTGTCGTTCGATGAAGTCAAGCGGGCTGATGGTATTGGCAGCCGATTTGTGGGTGATGTTTCACCCGCTCGCGCACCTACCCTGGCGGGGTGAAACAGCCCTCGTCCGTTGCCGACGTCCTCACCCTGGTCACCTCCGATCCGGGACGCCCCCGATTGACCTGGTATGCCGCCGGAGGTGAGCGGATCGAGCTGTCCGGAGCGGTGTTGACCAACTGGGTCTCGAAGACCACAAACCTCCTGGTGGAGGAGTTCGACGCCGGTCCCGGGGTCCGGATCGGGCTGGACCTGCCGGCGCACTGGCGCACCGTGGTGTGGGCGCTGGCCGCGTGGCGGTGCGGGGCCGCCGTGGTGCTCGGCGGCGGGGACAGCGACATCGTCGTGACGGACCGGCCGGCGTCCTACCCCGCGGCGGACCAGCTGGTGGCCGTGGCCCTGCCGGGGCTCGCGCGCCGGTTCGACGGCGAGCTGCCCGCGGGCGCGATCGACGCGGCCAGCGCAGTGATGACCTACGGCGACGTGATCGGCTGGGCGCCCGACGTCGACCCGGCCGCGGCGGCGCTCGACGCCGAGGGCACCTCCGCGACGCACACCGGCCTGCTGCCGTGGGCGGTCGACGGATCGCCCACGCCCGACGGCGCCCGCGTGCTGCTGCCCGCGGGTGCCGACCGGACCGGCGACGTCGTCGCCCTGCTGCGCCAGGTGCTCGGCGCGCTGGCCGGCGGCGGGTCCGTCGTCGTGCTCGGGGCGAGCGTGGCGAGCGAGCTCGCGGGCGACCCGGCGCGGCGCGAGCGGCTCGTCGCGAGCGAGCGGGTCACCGCAGGCGCGTGACGGTCACGTCAAGCTCGTGACGGTCACTTCAGGCTCGTGACGGCCCCGGTCACGGGACGTCGGCCTGAATGAGCGTCCCGGCGCCGCGGACCGTGAGCGGTCCGTCGGTCGCCGGGGCGAACGCCGTCTGACCACGCCCGAGCGTGAGCGTGCCGCCCTGGGTGTCCGCGACGGTCAGGTCCCCGTCCAGGCACAGCAGGATGCGCGGGCCGTGGCCGGGCAGCGGGTGCGCCTGGTCGTCGGCCACGGTGGTGACGGAGAGCTCGAAGTCGGCGACGGGTGCCGAGAAGACCCTCGTCGCGCCGTGGAAGACCTCCGGCGCGATCCGGATCGGCGGCGCGGCGACGTAGTCGATGTTGCGCAGCAGCTCGTCGACGTCGATGTGCTTGGGCGTCAGGCCGGCGCGCAGCACGTTGTTCGAGCTGGCCATCACCTCCACGCCGAGGCCGTGCAGGTAGGCGTGCACGCCGCCGGCCGGGATGAACATCGCCTCGCCGGGCTGCAGCGTGACCGGGTTGAGCAGCAGGGACGTGACGACCCCGGGGTCACCGGGAAACGCCTCGGCGAGCGCGACCACGTTGGCGTCGGCGCGCGGCGAGGGCGACCCGTCGACGAGCCGCGCGGCGCACGCGGCGGCGAGCTCGCGCACCTCGTCGGGCGTCGGCCGGGTGGCCGGCTCGAGGAGCTGGGTGAACGCGGCGCGGATCCCCTCGGCGGAGGGCTGCGCGGTGAGCACGCCGTGCAGCTGCTTCGCGAGCGGGGCGTCGAGGCCCACCAGCAGCTCGGCGGCGCGGCGGGGCGCGCGGAAGCCGCACAACCCCTCGAACGTGGTCAGGGCGTAGACCAGCTCGGGCTTGTGGTTGCGGTCGCGGTAGTTGCGGTGCGGCGCGTCGACGGGGATACCGGCGGCCTCCTCGGCGGCATATCCCGCGCGGGCGCCCTCGAGGTGCGGGTGCACCTGGAGCGAGAGCGGGCTTCCGGCCGCGATGAGCTTGAGCAGGTACGGCAGCGCCGTGCCGAACCGGGCCACGACGTCGGCGCCGAGCAGGGCGTCGGCATCGGCCGCGATCAGCGCGTCCAGCCCGATCTCGCCGTCGGCGGCGGCGGCGCGCGACGGCGCGCTGGGGTGCGCGCCCATCCACGACTCGGCGACTGGCTCCCCCGTCACCGGCTGCCCCAGCAGCTCCGGGATCGCGGTCACCGACCCCCAGGCGTAGTTCTGAGCCGGGTTGGTGATCCTGATCACTGGTTCCTCAGTTCGTTCGGGGGGAAGTCGTTCGGGGGAAGAGGTGCGTCGTCCGTACGACACACTAGCGAGGTGACCATGCGCGGAATAATCCTGGCCGGTGGCTCAGGCACCCGACTGCACCCGATCACTCAGGGTGTCAGCAAGCAGCTCGTCCCGGTGTACGACAAGCCGATGATCTACTACCCGCTGTCGACGCTGATCCTGGCCGGCATCCGGGACGTGCTGGTCATCACGACACCGCACGACGCCGAGCAGTTCCACCGCCTGCTGGGTGACGGTTCCCAGTTCGGGGTCTCGATCACCTATACCGTCCAGGCCGAGCCGAACGGCCTCGCCCAGGCGTTCGTGCTCGGGGCGGACTTCGTCGGCGACGACGCCGCGGCCCTGGTGCTCGGCGACAACATCTTCTACGGCCCCGGCCTGGGCACCCAGCTCGGGCGTTTCGGCAACATCGACGGCGCCGCGGTGTTCGCCTACCGCGTCGCGGACCCGACCGCCTACGGCGTCGTGGAGTTCGACGGGAACGGTCGCGCGCTGTCCCTCGAGGAGAAGCCCGCGAAGCCGAAGAGCAACTACGCGGTGCCGGGGCTCTACTTCTACGACAACGACGTCATCGCGATCGCCCGGGACCTCAAGCCGTCGGCGCGCGGGGAGTACGAGATCACCGACGTGAACCGGGCCTACCTCGAGCAGGGCCGCCTGCAGGTGGAGGTCCTCCCGCGCGGGACGGCGTGGCTGGACACCGGCACGTTCGACTCCCTGCTCGACGCCTCGAACTACGTCCGCACGGTCGAGGACCGCCAGGGGCTCAAGGTCGGCTCCCCCGAGGAGGTCGCCTGGCGCCAGGGCTTCCTGTCCGACGACGACCTGCGCGAGCGGGCCGAGAAGCTGGTGAAGTCGGGATACGGCAGCTACCTGCTGGGCCTGCTCGAGAACCCCTGACCGACCGCCGCGCTCCCCCGCTCTCGTACGCGCGGGCAGGTCAACCGGCGTCGATTGCGCGAGTGTGCAGAATCGGCTGCTTGATCGACGATTTCAACGACCGATTCTGCGCACTCGCGCGGCGGAGCCCGGGTCTCAGGGCGGGCGGGCCCGGGGATCCGGCGGCCTCGGCCGTCGTACGGCGGTGGTGATGTGGGCTCATCCGTCCGGTCAGGATTCGTCGAGGTGGGCGAGGAGGTCGCGGTAGGCCCGGGCGACCTCGCCGTCGACCGTGGTGATCGTGCGGGTGCGGGGCCGGCTCGCGACGACGTCGAGCAGGCGGTCGTACATGGCGGACAGCTCGCCGGCGCCGCCGCTGCGCGCCTGCAGCGCCTGGGCGTCGCGGTGGGCGGACGTCTCCGGTGCGTCGGAGCGTCGGGCGAAGCGGTCGGCGACGTCCTGCGGGTCGCTCAGGAGGACCACCTCGACGAAGTCGGCGCCCACCTCGCCGCAGAGCTGGTCGAGCGCGAGCACGAAGTCGAGCCGGCCGAGGAACTGCGGCACCAGGACGTCCCGCCCGGCCTTCAGCTGCACCCGCGCCATCTCGAGCGCCATGCGGCGCGTGGTCAGCCCGGCCTCGATCGGGTCGTCCAGCCAGCGGCCGAGCATCGCGCGGACCACGTCGAGGTCCAGGGCGAGCACCAGCGGATGCTCGTCGATGTACATCCGCGCCAGGGTCGACTTGCCGCTCGCCGGTGCGCCGTTGATCAGGACAAGTCGAGCCACGCGATCACCCTATGACCGAGCGCGGCCGGGACGGCCCGTCACGGCCGGCACCCGTCGCTGAGGGTGAATTTGCTCGTCGACCCCAGGCGCTGCTCCGAATGGGGCAACTCGACTCAGTGCAGGTCAATAGCCTCTAACCTCGGACACCGACGAACGCAGGTTCGCGATGCCCTGGCGATCGGACGGCTGGGTCGGCGCGGGTCGTATTTCGGAAAGGTCGTTGAGCTGATGGGCCTCTGGGAGCAGAAGTCGCTGGACCTGTCGTGGGAACCCGAGATCGAGGACTACGCGGAGGCATTTCGCGCGCGGAACCGGGCGCGCGGCCTCCCGGCGAAGATCGCCGTCATGGTCGTAGTGGCCCTGGTGGTCGCGCTGGCGGGCTTCCTGACCGAGCGGGACTATCTCGTCGTGTGGGGACTCGGAGGCGTCGCGTGCTTGGCGTACATCGTGCTGGTGACTCAACGCCAGATGGTCAACGCGTTCTGGAAAGGCTCGGTCGAGTTGCACGCACCGACCCAGGTGCGTGTCGTGCCGGGCGATGGGGTGACGTCAACGATTCCGGGGATCACCGTCCGATTCGCGTGGTCGAAGTTCGACGGCTTCCTGGAGACGGACCGGGTGTTCGTCGTCCAGATGGCGACGCACCGAAAGGGTGCGTTCGTGATCATCGCCAAGCGAGGATTGGCGTCCGCCGGTGACGTGTCCCGCCTGCGCGACATCCTGGTCGCCGAGACGGGTTGGCAGGCTGAATCCCGGTACGCGATCCCTCGAAGGTCGCCGGAGCGCCTCGACGCCCGGTGATCCGCAGGATCTGCGCCGTACACCTCCGACGTCGACCGGTCACCGCAAGCCTGCGTCGATCCGCTGCGCCTCGCCGGCGAGCCAGCGCTGCGCGCGCGGGATCTTGTCCTTGAGCCCCTCGTCCCACCACCGGCGAAAGACCGGGTCCACGTCGGCCGCGGCGCGCATGGTCAGCGCCGCATTGTCACCACGCCGGATCGCGAGCGGGACAACGAGCACCCGCTGGTCCGCCGTCATCCCGTAGGCGTCCGCGAACACGCGAACCCTGGCGGCGACGTCCACCTCGGCCAGCGCCGGCGCCCGGTCGAGCGGGTGGCTCAGCGGCGCCCACCAGTACAGGGCGTTGACCAGATCGGCGACCCGGGTCGTCGGCCGCGCGAGGTCGAAGTCGATGAGCGCCGCGGGCAGGCCGTCCCGGAACACGACGTTGCCCGGGCAGTAGTCCAGGTGCGAGACCAGCTCGGGTTCGTCGAACATCGGGACCAGCCCGGCCGGCGGTCGACCGGGGATCGCGCCCCACACGGCGCCCTCGGGCGGCACCCAGCCGGCGGCCGCGTCGTGCAGGCGGCGGATCAGCGTGGCCAGCGCGACCAGCACGTCGTCGCCGGTCGCGTACTGCGGGAGCGGCTCGGCGGGCACGTCGCCGTCCACGTAGGACAGGACCTCACGCCCCTCGCCGTCGTACCCGAGCGGGCGGGGTGCGTCGTGAAAGCCCCGGTCGTGCAGATGTGCCAGGTAGGCCTGGACGGTGGCGGTGAACGGGCGCGCCGGGCGGCGCACCGAGCCTCCGGTCCGCACCACGTGCGTCACGCCGCCCGAGGCCAGCACCTCCTCGGGACCATCGCTCTGTCGGGGCACCCGGCCACGATACGACGACGCGCCGCCGGTGAACGTGCGCGGACGCACCGACCGCGGTCTGCGGCCGCTCGACCGGCCGTTCGAGCAGCGTGCGCCTCGGTCAGCCCCAGAAGTCCGACGGCTGGCTCGGCACCGTGATGCGCCGGCCCGTCGTCTCGAGCGGCTGCACCCGCACGTAGTGGTGCCGCCCGCCGGGCGCCCACGGCACCAGCGCCAGGTGTTCCAGCCGCGAGACCTCGCGCGGATCGGTCACCTCGTGGGCGTGCCCGCGCACCAGCACGCTCCAGCCGGTCTGGCTCAGCTCGTCGATCCCGTCGATCTCGAACGCGACCGGCGCATGATGCAGGGCCGCGTCCAGCTTGCTGCCCGGGTTCGTGCGGAACACGACCTCGGCTTCGTCGTCCACGACGAAGTTGACCGGCAGGATCAGCGGCAGATCTCCGTCCACGATGGCGATCCGGCCGAGATGGCTCTGCCGGAGCAGCGACTCGCACTCGTTCGGGCTGATCACTGTCCATTGTTCGGCGTCCATGGCGAGTCTCCTTGCGTTGCGCCAGCGTCTGAGCGACTCACGACGACGACCTGGTCTGCATTGACCCGATCCCGTCCCCCAAAGCCGAACGTACCCCGCACAGCCGCCGCAATGGGGCGATTTCGCGCACCAGAACGCGCGCGCCGCGACGTGTCACCCGCGCCTCGAGCGCCCCCGGACCACCAGCAGACCGCCGGACGATCCGCGCCTGGGAGGATGCGGCATGACCACCCGAATCGTCACGCACCCGGCCCTGACCGTTTTCGCGGGACAGGCCGGGGACCGCAACGATCGCGCCGTGGCCGGGGCCGCCGCGATCGCAGCGGAGCTGGCCCGCCGACTGGCGCTCGAGCCGACCGTGATCGGGAATCCCGAACCCGCCTTCGATGGACCGTGGGACGCACATCTCGCCGCTCCCCGACCGGCCCTGCACGCCATGGCCGCCCGGTACGAGGCCATCTACTCCGCGGGCCAGGTACCCGTCACCGCAATCGCCCGGTGCGCGGTCGCGCTCTCGACGCTCCCGGTCGTCGCGCGGCACCACCCGGACGCCGTCGTGCTCTGGTTCGACGCGCACGCCGACCTCAACACCCCGGAGAACACCGGCACCGGGTACCTGGGCGGACTCGCCCTGGCCGGAGCGATAGGGCTGTGGGACTCGGGCCTCGGCGGCAATCTCCACTCCGAGGCCGTCGTGCTCGGTGGGACCCGCGACCTCGACCCGCCCGAGCAGCGGCTCATCGACGACGGCGTGATCGCGTTGGCCGCCGTCGGGCCCGACCTGATCGCCGAGGTGCGCCGCGCCGTCGGTGATCGGCCGGTGTACGTCCACCTCGATTGCGACGTCCTCGAACCCGGCATCGTGCCGACCGAGTACCAGGTGCCCGGCGGCCTGACCCTCGACGACCTGCGATCCCTCGCCGAGCTGCTCGCGGCGAACGAGGTCGTCGGAATCGAGATCGGGGAGTTCGAGACCGCGTTCGAGCCCGACGGCGACCCCTGCTCGCCGGCCGCCCTCCTCGACGCTCTCGCGCCCCTCATCGACGCGGCCGGTGCCGGCCGCGCGGGTTGACGCAGGCCCGGAAGGGACGCCTAGCGGGACCTTCCTGGCTATCGCGGGCGTTGCCCGTGAACGTGCAGGTCAGGTGCCTGTTTAGGGTGGCCGGTTTGTATTACCCATGTCAGCGCTTGGGGGCGTAGGTCTCGAGGTTGAACAGGTCGAAGAGCTGCTT
>NZ_DATCNW010000120.1:0-9821 GCF_036565025.1 Pengzhenrongella sp. | reverse complement strand
CAACGTCCGAGCGTTGACGTCCTATAGGACGTCAACGCTCGGACGTTGCGGGGTTTGTGCTGGGGTCCCTTGCCACGTCCGTTGGAGGGAAGCGACCGCCGTGGGGCGGCGGCGGAGATTGATCGGGCCAACATTGCGCTCGGCTCAGGTGTTGGATTTTGTTGAGTTGTGGTGAATACTGTTGACATGCTCGCTTCGCAACGCCAGGACCTGATCCTGGCGGACGTGCACGCGCACGGCGCCGTGCGGGTGACCGACCTGGTCGCGAGCCTCGCGGTGTCGGACATGACGGTCCGCCGCGACATCGCCGAGCTGGCGCGGCGCGGCCTGGTCCGCCGGGTGCACGGCGGGGCGGTCGACGCCCAGCCCACCGCGCACGAGCCCGACTTCGCGGTCAAGCGGACCCTCGCCGGCGTCGAGAAGCGCGCGATCGCGTGGGCCGCGCTCTCCTGGGTCACGCCCGGGTCCTCGATCGCGCTGTCCGCGGGCAGCACCGCGCACCTGCTCGCCGAGCTGATCGCCGGCGACCCCGCGCTGCGCCCGCTCACCGTCGTGACGAACTCCCTGCCGGTCGCCGACACGCTGCACGCCGCGTCGCGCCGACCCGGCGGCGGGACCCTCGACGTGGTGCTCACCGGCGGCGTGCGCACCCCGTCGGACGCCCTGGTCGGCCCGGTGGCCGACGGCGCACTGGCCGGCCTGCGCGTCGACCGCACCTTCCTCGGCGTGCACGGCCTCGGCCCGGACGGCCTGACCACCCCGAACCTGCTCGAGGCCCAGACCGACCGCGCGCTGATCGCCTGCGCGAGCGACGTCGTGGTGCTCGCCGACCACACCAAGTGGGGCGTGGTCGGGCTCGCCCGGATCGCTCCGCTCGAGGTCGTCGACGTGCTGATCTGCGACGATGCCCTGCCCGACGACGCCCGCAAGGCCGCCGGAGCCGCCGTCGGGCAGCTGCTGCTCGCGCCACCCACCAACCACCTTGACCATCACGCATCGACCACCGAACGAGGAGCACCGTGAGCACCACCTCCGTGCGACGCACGTCGACAACCCTGGCCGACGGCCGCGAGCTGATCTACTTCGACGACTCGGAGCCGTTCGTCTCCGGGGCGGCGACCCGCCGGCTCGACGACCCACGCCCGCTGGTCGACCGGTTCGCGCCCGTGGTCGGCGACGACGACGTCGCGCGCCCGATCGAGAGCCCGGAGCTGCGCCGGGACCCGCTCACCGGGGACTGGATCCCGATGGCCGCGAACCGGATGAACCGCACGTTCCTGCCCGCCGCGGCGTCCAACCCGCTCGCTCCGGCGAAACCCGGCGCGGCGTACTCCGACGGGGAGATCCCGGCCGAGGACTACGACGTCGTCGTCTTCGAGAACCGCTTCCCGTCGCTGCTGAACGTCCCCGGCGCAGGGGATGCGATCACCCACAGCGCCGGCGAGGAGCTCTTCGTTGCCCGACCGGCCAACGGCCGCTGCGAGGTCATCTGCTTCAGCGCGGACCCGACCGCCTCGCTCGCCTCGGTCACGCCGAAGCGGATGCGGACCATCATCGAGGCGTGGGCCGACCGCACGGCCGCGCTCGGCGCGCTGCCCGGCATCGAGCAGGTGTTCGCCTTCGAGAACCGCGGCAAGGAGATCGGCGTCACGCTGCACCACCCGCACGGCCAGATCTACGCGTTCAGCTACCTCACCCCGCGCACGCAGGCGCTGCTCACCCAGGCGCGCGAGCACTTCGAGCGCACCGGCGGCCTGCTCGGGCGCGACATCCTGGACGCCGAGCTGCGGTCCGGCAAGCGGATCGTGCTGCAGACCGAGCACTGGGTCGCCTACGTGCCGTTCGCGGCGCGCTGGCCGGTCGAGGTGCACCTCGCGCCGCGCCGCGACGTGCCCGACCTGCCCGCCCTGACCGACGCCGAGCGCGCCGACCTGGCCACCGCGTACCTCGAGCTGCTCGCCATGCTGGACCGCTTCTTCGTCACGCCCGACGGCGACCCGATCACGCTGCCGTACATCTCCGGCTGGCACCAGGCACCCGTCCGCGAGGGACGCGACCTGTCCCGCCTGCACCTGCAGATCTTCTCCGTGCTGCGCGCCCCCGGCAAGCTCAAGTACCTCGCCGGCGTCGAGTCGGGCATGGCCGCCTGGATCAGCGACACCACCCCCGAGCGAATCGCGACCCGGCTGCAGGAGGTCGCCCGATGAGCGCGCCGCAGTGGCTGGACGCGTGGGACCCGAGCGACGGCGCCGAGCGCGCGGCGGCGAGCTTCCGGACCCGGTTCGGCACCGAGCCCGACGGCATCTGGTCGGCGCCCGGGCGGGTCAACCTCATCGGTGAGCACACCGACTACAACGGCGGGCTGTGCCTGCCGATCAACCTGCCGCACCGCACCTACGTCGCGCTGCGGCGCACCTTCCGCAGCGGGCCGGGGGGCGCCGACGTCGAAGAGGTGCGCCTCGCCTCGGCGCAGGAGCCGGACGCCGGGGTGTGGAGCTCGACGCTCGCCGACATCGGACCGGGCACGGTGACCGGTTGGCCGGCCTACGCCGCCGGCGTGGCCTGGGCGCTGCGCCGCGAGGTCGACACGCTCGGCGGGTTCGACGCCGTGGTCGACTCGTGCGTGCCGTACGGCGCTGGCCTGTCGTCGTCCGCGGCGCTGGAGTGCGCGTTCGCGGTCGCGCTCGACGACGCGTTCCATCTCGACTTCGGGGCCGACGACGCCGGGCGCGCGATCCTCGCCGCGGCGTGCATCCGCGCCGAGAACGAGATCGCCGGCGCCCCGACCGGCGGCATGGACCAGTCCTCCTCGCTGCGCGCGACCGCCGGGCACGCGCTGCTGCTCGACTGCCTCGACAACTCGGTGCGGCACGTGCCGTTCGACCTCGAGGCCTCCGGGCTCGCGCTGCTGGTCGTCGACACCCGCGCGGAGCACCAGCTCTCCGACGGCCAGTACGCCGCCCGCCGGGCGACCTGCGACGCGGCGGCGGCCCAGCTGGGCGTCGTCACGCTGCGCGAGGTCGACCCGGGTGCGCTCGAGGAGGCCCTCGCGGGCCTCACCGACGACGTCGTCACCGCCGACGTCGCGCGGCGCCGGGTGCGCCACGTCGTGACCGAGATAGCCCGCGTCACCGAGCTGGTCGCGCTGCTCGACGCCGGCCGCCCGGGCGACATCGGTCCGCTGCTGGACGCCTCGCACATCTCGCTCCGCGACGACTACGAGGTGAGCTGCGTCGAGCTGGACCTCGTCGTGGAGTCCGCGCGCGCGGCCGGCGCGCTGGGCGCCCGGATGACCGGCGGCGGTTTCGGCGGATCCGCGATCGCCCTGGTCGAGGTCGACCGGGTCGGGGCGGTCGCGGCCGCGGTGGCCGACGCCTTCGCGGCGCAGGAGCTGACCGCGCCGGCATTCCTCGTCGCCCACGCGTCGGACCCCGCCTCGCGAACGGTCTGAGGACCCTCCTTTCCCGGAGGGTTCAAATCTGACAACTCGGGGGGGGCGGGGTCAGAAGAGGGGCAGGGTTCCGCCGTCGACGACGTGCTGGCTGCCGGTGATGAACGCGGCCCGCGGGGAGGCGAGGAACGCGACCAGGTGCGCGACGTCGTCGGGCTGGCCGACCCTGCCCAGGGGGATGCCGATGGCGTCGACCAGCTCCTGGGTGGCCTGCTCGACGTCGGCGCCGGTCTCGCCCGCGTTCGCCGCTATCCGGGTGTGCCACGCCGGGGTGGCGATGACCCCGGGCACGACGGTGTTGACGCGAACCCCGTGCCGCGCGACCTCGTTGGACAGCCCCTTGCTGTAGGCGGTCAGCGCGGCCTTCGCCGCCGCGTACGGCAGGGAGGCCGCGCCCGGCAGCCGGGTCTGGCCCGACGTGATGTGGATGATGACGCCGCTGCGCCTGGCGATCATCGCGGGCAGGACCTCCCGGTCGAGGCGCACGGAGGCGAGCAGGTTGAGGTCGAGGTCGCGTTGCCAGTGCTCGTCGGTCATCGCCAGGGCACCCTGCGGGACGTACGCCTGGCTGCCGGCGTTGTTGATGAGCACGTCGACCGCGCCCAGGAGCTCCCGCGCGCGGTCGGCGAGCGCGGCGACGCCGGCCGGGGTCGCGAGGTCGGCGGCGACGAACTCGCCGGCGGTGGCGCCGTCGGCGGGGGTGCGCGCGGCGACGAGCACCCGGGCGCCGGCCGCGACGAACTGCCGCGCAATCGCTGCGCCGATGCCCTTGGTCCCGCCGGTGACGAGCACCCGGGAGCCGGCGAGGTCGAGGCCGTCGGGCGTACCTGTGGTTGCGGTGGTCGAGGTGCGCACGCTCAGCGACGGGGCCGAGCACCTGCGCGCCGACTTCGAGGTGCCGGTCGGGCAGTCGACGTTCAGCCACCACATGAAGACGCTGCGGGACGCCGGGGTCGTGCTCTCCAGGCCCGAGGGCACCCGCTGCTTCGTCTCGCTGCGCCCGGAGCTCGCGCAACGGTTCCCGGGGCTGCTCGAGGCGGTCCTGCTCGAGGCGGCCCGCGGGGCGCCCGCCCCCGACTGAGCAGGTATTCCGGGGGCAATCCGCCGCGAATGTCCGTACCGGCCGATCGTCCGGTCGCTACGCTACGGCGGTGGTCCGAAGGATCGACGTCCGACGGACCGGCGGCTCCTTTCGACGTCAGGTGCGGAGATGTGGTGGGGGAATCGACGATGCCGGCAGTGTCCACGGGTACCGGCGACCCGCCTGCGGTGGAAACGTATTCGCCAGCGAGTGCGCAGGTGAATGATGAGGCGAACACGCAACTGGACGCCCAGCGCCTGCTCGCGGAGAGCGAGCGGCGCTACCGGATGCTGGCCGAGAACGCCTCGGACGTCGTGATGTTCAAAGGCCCGGACGGCCTCATCAAGTGGGTGTCCCCGTCCGTCACCGCGATCGTCGGCTGGGCCCCGGAGGACCTCATCGGGCGCAGCGGGATCGAATTCACCCACCCGGACGATCTCCCGAAGGAGATCGCGGGGGGCGGGATTCCGGTGGGTCGAACGATGATCCGGAGCCGGTTCCGGACTGCCGATCGCGGCTGGCGCTGGTTTGACAGCACGCTCCGCACCGTCACGGACGAGTCCGGAACCGTCCTCGGCGTCGTCGGCAGCTCGCGCGACTGCCAGCCGGAGGTCGATGCGATCCAGGCGCTCACCGAGAGCGAGGAGCGTTACCGGCAGCTGGCCGAGAACGCCTCGGACCTGGTGTTCCGGGGGAACCCGAAGGGGATTCTGACCTGGGTCTCGCCGTCGGTCACGGCCGCCCTGGGGTGGACTCCGCAGGAGATGGTCGGCCGACCGGTCCCGACGTTCCTGCACCCGGACGATGTCGAGACCATGCGATCGGCGAGCAAGGGGGTCAACACCGGCATGCCGGTCGCCTACGAGGCGCGATTCAGCACAGCGGGCGGCAGCTTTCTCTGGCTGTCGGTCCAGGCCCGTCCGTTCACCGACAGCACTGGTTCCGTCGCGGGCAGGATCGCGAGCGCGCGGGTCGTCCAGGCGGAGCACGAGGCCCTCGAACTGCTGGCGCGCAGCGAGCGGCGGTTCCGCCTCGCCATGGAGTCCGCCCCGGGTGGAATGGCCCTGGTCGACCTGGACCGCCGGTTCGTCGAGGTCAACCCCGCCCTGTGCCGGATGCTGGGCCGCGACCAGCAATGGTTCCTGGCACGCGGCCTCAGCGACGTCCTCACCACCGCCGACGATGCGCTGGACGTGCTCCTGCACGCCGAGGCCCTGGCCGACGGCCATAGCTCCGCCACCGGGGAGATCGCCCTCGTGTGCGCCGACGGGACCTCCCGGTGGGTGCAGCACTCGGTCGGGGTGCTGCGCGGCGACGACGCCGCGCCGCGATCGTTCGTGTCCCAGTTCGTCGACATCACCGGCTCCCGGATGGCGCGCGAGGAGCTGCACTTCCAGGCCACGCACGACGCGCTCACCCTGCTCGCGAACCGCCGCGAGCTCCTCACCAGGGCCGACGCCATTCTTGCCGCCGAGCCACGCACCGGAACCCGGCTCGCGGTGCTGTTCCTCGATCTCGACGGGTTCAAGCCCATCAACGACGCGCACGGCCACGCCACCGGCGACCGCGTGCTGGTGGCGGTCGCCACCCGGATCGCCGCGCAGGTCCGCGGCGGCGATGTCGTCGCCCGGGTCGGCGGTGACGAGTTCGTCGTGCTGCTCCCGGCGGTGCACACCGTCACCGACGCCCAGCGGATCGCGGCGAAGATCACGCGGTCGGTCGCCCGACCGATCGACGTCGGCGCGCTCGAGGTCCAGGTCACGCTCAGCATCGGGCTCGCGCTCGCCGACCCCGGCGACAGCACCGACGACGTCCTGCAGCACGCCGACCACGCCCTGTACCGGGCGAAGCGCAGCGGTCGGGCTCGCACGGTCACCTTCGACCCCGACGTCGACCTGAGCCTGGGCGCGTAGTCCCGCTACTCGCTACAGGGAGTAGGTGACCACCAGCGGGGCGTGGTCGCTCCAGCGCTGGTCGTAGGCGACGGCTCGGTCGACGTCGGCCGCCAGGGCGGTGGCGGCAAGGTCCGGGGTCGCGAGCTGGTAGTCGATGCGCCAGCCGGCGTCGTTGTCGAACGCCTTCCCGCGCCAGGACCACCAGGTGTACGGGCCGGGGCCCGCGCCGCCGAGCTCGCGCCCGAGGTCGCGCCAGCCCAGGTCGTCGAACCAGCGGTCGAGGTACGCGCGCTCGGCGGGCAGGAAGCCGGCCGACTTGAGATTCCCCTTCCAGTTCTTGATGTCGTCGTTGGTGTGCGCAATATTGAGGTCGCCACCGACCACGACGTATCCGCCCCGCTCGGCGAGCTCCGCCAGCCGGGCGGTCACCAGCTCCAGGAACGCGTATTTCTCGTCCATCGACGGGGTGCCGACGGTCCCCGAGTGCAGGTACGCCGAGACGACGGTGAGCGTGCCGCCGCCGTCCGGCAGCTCGAGGTCCGCCTCGATCCAGCGCCCGGTGTTGGACGCGATGCCCACACCGAGCCCGGTGCGGAACGCCGTCATCGGCAGCCGCGACGCGATCCCGACGCCCGCGCGCCCCTTGGCGTCGGACACCTCGAGGGCGAGGTCCCAGCCGCTCGGCAGGAACCCCGTCAGCACGTCTGCGGGCGCGCGCACCTCCTGCAGCAGGATCACGTCCGGCTTGCGGTCATCGATCCAGCCGTCCATGCCCCGCCGGAAGGCGGCGCGGATCCCGTTCACGTTGGCGGTCGCTATCGTCAGCACGCGGCCCATCCTCTCCCGGGCGGCCCGCAGCCCCCGACCGCGTCCCAGCGACGCGAGCCCGGTCGGTCGTGCGGAGCGGGCGCTAGCCTGCGGCGCCGGCGACCACGTCGGCGAGGACCGAGTGCCCGAGGTTGTTCGGGTGCACATGATCCAAGGCGTACATGGTCGCGGCGTTCCACCGCGCGCCGGGGTCGGCCACCCTGACGGTGCCGTCGTGGAACTCCTGCTCGGCCACCACGGAGTCCACCATCGCGTCGAACGCCGCGAGGTTTGCTGCGGTCCGATTGGCGTCCCGGCCGTTGACCGCCAGGCCTGCGGACGTCGGGATGGGGTCTTTGACGACGACGATCTCGGGCGGCGTCGAGCTCGTTTCCAGGTATCCGTCGACGTAGAGCTCCCCGGCGCCCGCGCCCTTGGTGAGCACGACGGTGGAGGTGCCGGTCAGGCCGGTGATCCGAACGGCGACATCGTGGAAGGTGGTCCGCTCGGTGGTCCGCCCCACCGTCGTCCCCGACGCACGCGGGACCCCGTTGACTCTCACGGAGTACGGCGAGCCGGCTCCGGACGAGGGCGGGAACCCGATGAGCATCAGTGAGATCTCACTGGCGGACGTGGTGATCGTGAGGTGCTCGCCGGGGACGACGGTCTTGATCGCGGACCCGTTCCGGGCGCTCGTGACCGCCGCCGTCGTCCAGGCACCGGCCCGCACGACGGAGGCGTCCGTCTCCGGGCGCCACGCGCGCGACCGGTACATCCGCAGCAGGGTGCGCAACGAGCTCGGGAAGTCGACCTTCTCGGCAGCGTCGGCTCGCGACGTCACGTTGATCACGGAGTTGAGCACCGCGTCCAGGATCACCAGGCCTTGCGAGCCGGGTGCCCACGACTTCCCGGGCGCGTTGCCGGCGGTCCCCACCACCTGCCCCATCACCGCACCGGCGGTGCCGTTGTTGTCGGTCGTCGCGCGCAGCCGCGCGCCCGCCAGGGCGACGAAGCCGTGCGCGGGGTCGGTCGCTCCGCTGGCCAGGACGTAGCTGTTCCCGTAGGCGTACATCGAGAGCACCGGCAGCGGGCCGGTCACCGATGACCAGACCGCCTTCTCGTCGGCCCGGCGGAGCACCAGGTTCGCGTCGGGCTGGATCACCAGGTGGGTGGCCTTGCTACCCCTGGTCGCGGAGCTCCAGAGGGCCCGTCCGGCGGTGGAGTAGACGACGAGGTTGCCGTCGGTCTGCAGGTACAGCCGGTTGCCCGCGCCCGTGGTGCGAGTCGCCCATCGCGCGTCCGGTCCGTACACGACCGCATCGCCGTCGGGCCGCATGACGAACCGGGTGCTCCCGTTCGGCGCGACGATCCGCTGATCGCGGCCCAGCGTCTGGCCGGCGGTCAGCACGGCCGACTCTGCGATCGTCGCGGCGGGTGTGACGTCCGAGATCGGCGCGACGATGCACAGTCCAGCGAGCGATCCCATGATCGCCATCGCCCCGGCGCGAACTAGGAGCTGAGAACGCACGCGTGGCCTCGTCTCGGGCAGGACCTCCGGGATGGAGAAGCTCCAGCGCGACTGCCCGACGACCCCTTGACTCTTGGAGCCTTCTCTGCGGACCGAAAGTGCGCCGGCTCGCAGGTCAGCCGCGGCGGCGGGGTTCGACCCGGAGCGTGGCGGTGGCCGACGACGAGGCCGTGGTCGCGTTGCCGAGATAGGTCACCGTGACCTCGTGGGTGCCGACCGACAGGTTCCGGGGCAGCGCGGTGGCCGCGACGCCGAAGCCCGTCCGCCCGATCGAGGTGGCATTGCCGGGGGCCGGGGCCGGGCCGGGTCCGGCGAACGAGTTGGCGGTGGGCCCGTAGCCCACCAGGTCGACGACGGCGGCGTCCGTGGCGCACGCCACCGGCAGGCAGGTCAGGGCGGACTGGGTCGAGGCGAGCGCGACCTTACCGGCGGCACCGGCCATCGCGAGGGTCCCGGTCGCGTCGGGGGTCGGCTGGTCGAGCGTGCCGCCGGTGCCGCTGGCCTCCTGCACGAGGTAGGAGCCGCCGGCGGCGATCGAGCCGGTCAGGCTGGTCTTCGCCCAGGTGGACCCGGTCGCCGAGCCGTGCTGGACGGACCAGCCCGACACGTCGACCGCCGTCGGGCCGGTGTTGTGCAGCTCGATGAAGTCGCTCGTGAGGGTCGCGCCGGAGTTGCCGCCGCCGCCGTAGACCTCGTTGATGACCACCGGGCTCGCGGCGGATACCGCGCCGAGCGCAGGTCCTGCTCCTGCGAAGCTCACCGCGAGCGCGGTGAGGGCGGCTGCCGTGACGGCGCCTGCCCGTCGTGCCAAGCGACCCGTCGCTGCATTCATGTGTCGATCCCCCCGTACGCGAGGAATGCCCGTCGCGCGTCGTTCTTCAGGTAACGCCCGGATGCGCCCCAGCATGGCGTGCCGGGTGATTCCACAGGTGAACATCGGGGTAACAAATCGGTACACCAAAAGAAAAACGACGCCCCGAAAGCCGCCCGAAACAATGCAAATCCGACAAAACTCCCGACGCCCCCACCGAGTTGTCAGCCCGAGCGCGGTCTGGGGAC
>NZ_DATCNW010000119.1:0-3631 GCF_036565025.1 Pengzhenrongella sp. | reverse complement strand
TGACCGCGGGAAGGCACATTGCCCCGAGGAGGATCATCGGCATGACCTTGGAGCGAGCCGACCGACCCAGTCCGTAGGCCCCCTTGGCACTCTCGATGAACAGCGCGCGGGTGATATGACGGCGCCCGAGCCGTGGTCCCTCGTAGTGCCGATATCCCAGGTCGTGGATGACTCCCTGATTGGGACGCCGACCCGCCCCGGCGACGTCAGACGGCGTCGACATCGCTGACTCCCGTCGGCGTGGTGAAGATCTCTGACATGCGATGACGCCGTTGTTCCAAGCGGATCAGACCGAGCCCGAGCCGGGCCACGGTGTCACGTACGACGTCGTAGGTCGTGTCGTCCCGAAGATCGATCTCCAGCAACATGCCTACCGCGGCTACTCCGAGGCCGGCCTCCCGCAGGGCGGCAGCGAGATCGTCGGTCCGCTCGCTGACCTCGACGGCGATCAGCGGGCTCGCCGCGGTGACGTCCGCGGTGGACGAGGACCGCAGCAGCCGGCCTGCGTCGATGACCACGACGTGGTCGCACACGCGCTCGAGCTCGCCCAGCAGATGCGAGGCCACCAGCACCGAGATGCCGAAGTCGGTGCCGATCCGGCGGATCAGACCGAGCATGTCGTCCCGACCGGCCGGGTCCAGTCCGTTCGTGGGCTCGTCGAGCAGGACGAGCTTGGGGTCGTGGACGAGGGACTGCGCGAGCTTGACCCGCTGCTTCATGCCGGTGGAGTAGCCGCCGATGGGGCGATAGCGCTCCTCGTAGAGGCCGACGTGGCGCAGGGTGTCGGCCGTGCGTTCCCTGGCTGCCGTCCGAGACAGCCCTGACATGCGCGCCATGTGCACCACGAATTCGGTCGCCGACACGTCCGGCGGGAGGCAATCGTGTTCTGGCATGTAGCCGACGCGCTCACGGATCGCCGCGCCGTCGGTCGCGATGTCGAGTTCCAACACGCTCGCACGACCCGAGGTCGGTGGGAGCAGGCCGAGCACCATCTTGATGAGAGTCGACTTGCCGGCGCCGTTGGCGCCGATCAGTCCCACCACGCCGGGGTCGATTTCCAGGCTCAACTCGGAAACCGCTGTCACCTGGCCATATTTCTTGGTGAGCCCATCGGTTTTGATCAGAGCCACGGAGCCAGACTACCTAGGGCCCGCCCACATTCAGATCAGCCGGGCAATCAGCTGATCGAGGTCAGTGGCCAGTGTCAGGTCGAACTGGGTGAGCCCGCCCGAGGAGTGCGTGGACAGGGTCAGTTCGACCGTCCGCCACGACAACGTGAGGTCCGGGTGGTGGTCCAGTCGCTCGGCGATCGGTGCCATCTCGGACACAAATTCAACCGCCTTCAAGAACGACGGGAACTCGACGGTACGGCGCAACTCCGTGTCGGTGGCCAACCAGTCCGGGCTGAGATCTGCGAGAGCGGCCTGCACTTCCTCCTGGCTCAGCTTCGTTGGGTTCATCGACCATCACCTCCAGATGCTCCTCACACTAGTCGACCTGCTCTAAGCCTCGATCCGTGGACCCGCTGACGCGATGATCTTGGTCTGCGGCGGGCGGTGATCGGTAGCCGTTGGGCAGGACGGGGCTGCTGGTCTTCCCAGCTGTTCCACGTGGCTCTTCGGTCGGGCCGGGGCGGGCGGGTTGGTCGGGGGTCAGGCGTGGGCCGGTGGGCCGGTCGCGGGTCCGAATACCTTGTGCCATAGGGCGGTCCAGTGTTCGGCCCAGGGCCAGTGCGCTGGCAGGTGCAGTACCGGGCGGCGTTGCGGGCGGGCCAGTCGTGCTGGGACGGTGACGATCTGGCGGCGCAGGGTCGCGCCGCGGGCGACAGCGTGCTTCGGGCTGGTGAGGGTTCCGGCCGCGCGGAGCAGGTTGTGTGTCATCGCTGCGCAGATGGCCCAGGCGTTGTTGGCGGCGAAGCGGCCTGAGGGCTGGTGGGCAAGGGGTCCGTCGATGAGATCGGCGAACACGGTTTCGATGATCGCGTGCCGGCGGTGGGTGATGTCGGCCTGCGCGGTCGGCTCGGTGTTGTTGGTGAAGAACGGGTGGTGGCGCCAGACGGGGAACAGCTCGTCGAGCCGGGCTCGGTCACGGACGCGGCGCACGATCAGCCTCGCGGTGACCGGGTGGCCGGTGGAGGCGAACGCGGTGAACCCCACCTCGGCGACCTCGGCGTCGGAGATCAGCTGCCCGGTGTCGGGATCGACGACCGCGCCGGGGTAGTGCACGGGTATCCAGGCGTCCTCGGCGATGGTGGCGATCGCCCGGGCCACCGCCGGGTTCTTGGTGAGCACGAGCGAGAACCGCGCCCCTGCCCGCAGGCAGGCGTTCACGACGGCGCTGTTGCCGTAGGCCGAATCCCCGCGCAGCAGGATGTCTCCGCTCGCGCCGGCGGCGCGGGCGGTGCTGATCGCCTCGCGCACCATGGACGCGGCGCCCTTGCCGGAGCCGGCCCGCCCGGCGCGCAGCCGGATCCCGGCCACCACCGGCGCGCCGTGCTGGGTGGAGATGGTGGTGGCCAGCGGCGACAGGCCCTTGCGTAGCACCTGCCGGCCGGCGATCTTGGTGTGTCCGAAGCTGGCGCCCTGCTTGGCGTGCCCGTAGACCGGGCGCAGCAGCGAGTCGATGTCCACAAAGGCTTGCTGCTCGATGCCGGGCAGCAGCCCGCTGTGCCCGACCAGGCTGACCAGGTGTGCCCGCGCGACCGAGGCCAACTGCAGGGCGTGGCCGTGGCTGAACTCCCGCAGGAACTGACCCAGCGTCGAGCAGGCATACACCCCGCCGAACAGCCGAGGCATACCCCCGGACCGGATCACGTCCAGATCGTCGATGCTGTCCGCGCCGGCAGCCATCCCCGCGATGATCGACGTCAACTTGCCCGCGGGGTTCACCGCCGCCGACTTCACCCGTGTCGTGGTGATCGCGACCTTGGCCGAGATCAACTCCGACAGGCCGGCCCGCTCGGCCAACGCCATCACCGGCACCAGCCCAGCGCACGACACCAGAGCCTCGTCATCGAACTTCGGCGTGGCCTTCGACCAGGCGTGAGATAGTTGCACTGAAAGTGCCTTCCGATGCAGTGGCGATCAGGACCTCAACAATCCAGATTCTCCCTGCACAGAAGGCACTTTCTCTGTTACCGCGCCGAACGATCAGCTACCCGGTCCACGGATCGAGGCTAAGGTCAGCTTCGTGATTGCGATATGACAGAGAAGGAAGCCAAGAACGACAAACTGGTCTGGATAGATTGCGAGATGACCGGGCTCGAACTCAACCGGGACGCGTTGATCGAGATCGCGGTGCTGGTTACCGACGCCGACCTTAACGTCGTCGGTGACGGCCTGGACGTAGTGATCAGATGTGCCGACGTCGTGCTCAACACGATGGTGCCCTACGTCCATCAGATGCATGAAACATCGGGACTTACCGCCCTGGTACGCCAATCGACGATCACCCTCGGCCACGCGGAGCGGCTGGTTCTCGAATACATCAAGCAGTACGTGCCCGTCGCCAGGACCGCCCCGTTGTGCGGCAACTCCATTGCCACCGACCGCAGCTTCATCGCGCGGGACATGCCCGACCTCGACGCGCATCTGCACTACCGGATGATCGATGTGTCTTCGATCAAGGAACT
>NZ_DATCNW010000118.1:0-3115 GCF_036565025.1 Pengzhenrongella sp. | reverse complement strand
GCTCACGACCATCCCGGTCGCGATCATCTTCTTCGCCTTCCAGCGGCATTTCGTCCGCGGCGCCAACGAGGGCGCCGAAAAAGGCTGACCCGCCGGAACCCACCCTCAAGAACCCCTAACGTCCGAGCGTTGACGTCCTATAGGACGTCAACACTCGGACGTTGTGGTGGTTTGGCGGTGGGTTTGGCGGTGGCTACCGTCGGCGAACGCGGGTCAGAACGCGTACGGGAAGCCTGACCAGTCGGGGTCGCGCCGCTCGAGGAACGCGTCGCGGCCCTCGACCGCCTCGTCGGTCAGGTACGCCAGGCGGGTCGCCTCGCCGGCGAAGACCTGCTGGCCGGCCAGGCCGTCGTCGGCCAGGTTGAAGGAGAACTTCAGCATCCGGATCGACTGCGGCGACTTGGTCGAGATGATCCGCGCGTACTCGAGCGCGAGGTCCTCGAGCCCGTCGTGGTCGACGACCTCGTTGACCGCGCCCCACCGCTCGGCGTCCTCGGCGGAGTACTGGCGGGCCAGGAAGAAGATCTCCCGCGCGCGCTTCTGGCCGACCTGCCGGGCGAGGTACGCGGAGCCGTAGCCGCCGTCGAACGAGCCGACGTTCGCGTCGGTCTGCATGAAGCGCGCGTGCTCGCGCGAGGCGATCGTCAGGTCCGCCACGACGTGCAGCGAGTGCCCGCCCCCGGCCGCCCAGCCGCCGACGACGGCGATCACCACCTTGGGCATCGTCCGGATCAGCCGCTGCACCTCGAGGATGTGCAGCCGCCCGGCGCGCGCGGGGTCGATCGCGTCGGCGCTCTGCGTGGGCGCGCCGGTCTCGTCCGTGCCGGCGGTGTACTTGTACCCGTCGCGGCCGCGGATCCGCTGGTCGCCGCCGGAGCAGAACGCCCAGCCGCCGTCGCGCGGGCTGGGCCCGTTGCCGGTGAGCAGCACCGTTCCGACGTCGGAGCTCATTCGCGCGTGGTCCAGCGCCCGGTAGAGTTCGTCGACGGTGTGCGGGCGGAACGCGTTGCGGACCTCGGGCCGGTCGAACGCGATGCGCACCACGGGCAGGTCGCGCTCGGTGTCGCCGGTGCGGTCCACCCCCCGGTGGTAGGTGAGGTCGGTCAGCGCGGTGAACCCGTCCACCTCGCGCCACCTCGACGGGTCGAATGTCTCGGACACCTGCCGGGGGATCTGGCTCACCCGGCAACCCTAACGACCCGCCCACCCCGGTCCCTCCCGCTCACAAGCACGACCCGTCACGCGAGCGCGCGACGTTGGCTGCTGATCGGCGGGTTTCACCAGCCAAACTCGCGCACTCGCGAGCGCTCGCGGCTCAGTCGAGCGACGTCGGCGGTGGAATTAGCCTGGGGGCGTGCCCGCCGACCCTGTGACCTCGCTCCTGCACGTCTACTCCATCCCGTTGCGGACCCGGTTCCGGGGGATCACCGTGCGCGAGGGAGTCCTTTTCGAGGGGCCCGGCGGATGGGGCGAGTTCAGTCCGTTCTGGGACTACGACGCCGCCGAGTCCGCCGCCTGGCTGCGCGCCGCGCGCGAGGCCGCCGACGTCGGCTGGCCGGCCGCGGTCCGCGACCGGATCCCGGTGAACGTCACGGTTCCCGCGGTCGACGCCGAGACGGCGCACCGGATCGTGACCGCGTCGGGCGGGTGCCGGACCGCCAAGGTGAAGGTCGCCGAGCCCGGTCAGGACGTCGGTGCCGAGATCGCGCGCCTCGAGGCGGTCCGGGACGCGCTGGGCGCTGGCGGGGCCATCCGGATCGACGCGAACGGCGGCTGGGACGTCGCGACCGCCATCGACCGGTTGCGCGTGCTGGACCGGGCGGCGGGCGGGCTGGAGTACGCCGAGCAGCCCACCTGGACCGTCGCGGACCTGGCCGCCGTGCGCCGCGCGACCCACGTGCCGATCGCGGCCGACGAGTCGATCCGCCGCGCGGAGGACCCGATGGCGGTCGTGCGCGCCCAGGCCGCGGACATCGTCGTGCTCAAGGTCCAGCCGCTCGGCGGGGTGCGCGCCTGCCTCGAGCTCGCCGAACGTGTCGGGCTGCCGGTGGTCGTGTCCTCCGCGCTCGAGACGTCGGTCGGGCTCGCGGCCGGGATCGCGCTCGCCGCCGCCCTGCCCGAGCTGCCCTACGCGTGCGGACTCGCGACCGCCCAGCTGCTCACCGCCGACGTCGTCGCCGCGCCGCTGCTTCCGGTGGGCGGGTCCATCCCGGTGCGCCGGCCCGTGCCCGACGCCGCCCGGCTCGCCGCCGCGGCCGCCTCGCGCGAGGTCCGCGCGCGCTGGACGGAGCGGCTCGACGCCGTGACTACGGTGGACCATGACTGACGCCGCCGGCCGACCGTCGCCCGGCCCCGCGATCTCCGCGGCCCGGGTGCTCGTCCAGGCCCTCGCGGACCTGGGCGTGCGCGACGTCGTCCTCGCGCCCGGCTCGAGGTCCGCGCCGCTCGCCTACGCGCTCGCGGAGGCGTCCCTGCCCGACGGCGAGCGGCCCGCGCAAGCGCCCGCGATCAGGCTGCACGTGCGCATCGACGAGCGCACCGCGGGGTTCCTCGCGCTCGGGCTCGCTCGCGGCTCGACCGCCCCGGCGGCTGGCGAGGAGGACCCGGCGCGCCCGGTCGCGATCGTCACGACGTCGGGCACCGCGACCGCGAACCTGCACCCGGCCGTGCTCGAGGCGCACCACGCGGGCGTCCCGCTGCTCGTGCTCACCGCCGACCGACCGCACGAGATGCGCGGCACCGGCGCCAACCAGACCACCGACCAGGTCGGCCTGTTCGGCTCCGCGACCCGGTTCGCGGCCGACGTCCCGGCACCGAGCAACCGCCCCGGCGAGCACGCGGACGTGCGCCAGCTCGCGACCCGCGCGGTGGCCGCCGCGCTCGGCGCCCGCACCGGCGACCCGGGCCCGGTGCACCTGAACCTCTCCTTCCGCGAGCCGCTCGCCCCCGGGCCGCACGACGGCGAGTGGCCCGCGCGGTCCACCGTCGGGCTGACCGGGGTGGTGCGCCGCGGGGTGTTCCGGTCCGAGCTGCCGGGGGTGCTACACGACCCGGCGCCGCTGGTCGCGGTCCCGGCCGGTGCGGCGGCGGGTCCGTC
Organism: Pengzhenrongella sp.; assembly: GCF_036565025.1. NCBI lineage: Bacteria > Bacillati > Actinomycetota > Actinomycetes > Micrococcales > Pengzhenrongella > Pengzhenrongella sp. The sequence continues at coordinate 18 of NZ_DATCNW010000118.1, read as the reverse complement.
CGCGGCCGGTCCCTCGGC
>NZ_DATCNW010000117.1:0-20228 GCF_036565025.1 Pengzhenrongella sp. | reverse complement strand
AAGCAGCTCTTCGACCTGTTCAACCTCGAGACCTACGCCCCCAAGCGCTGACATGGGTAATACAAACCGGCCACCCTAAACAGGCACCTGACCTGCACGTTCACGGGCAACGCCCGCGATAGCCAGGAAGGTCCCGCTAGGTTTTGTTGACCGTGCTTCACTCGGGCGATGCAATCCGAGGAGGCCGCGGGACTGGTCATGGAACTCATGGCCACGCGAACCACCCGCGCGCTCGTCGTCGCGCTGGACGGACGGAGCGCGGCCGGGACCAGCACCCTGGCCGCGGCGCTGGGCGTGCGGCTGGCCGCGAGCGTGATCGAGGGTGACGACTTCTACCGTGACCTGCCCGAGCAAGAGCGCTGGGCTCTCGACGCGACGGAGGGCGTCGCGGAGTACTTCGACTGGCAGCGCCTGCGGGGCGAGGTTCTGGTGCCGTTGCGCACCGGGCGCGCCGCGCGGTACCGCCCGTTCAGCTGGACGCCTTCGGGCGGCCTGTCCGACCGGACGGTGACGGTCGCCCCGACGCCCGTCATCATCCTGGAGGGCGTCTACACCGGCCGGCCCGAGCTGCGGGACCTCGTCGACCTGGCCGTCCTGGTGGAGACACCGACGCAGGAGCGGCAACGCCGACAGGTCGCCCGGGGTCACGGGAACGACGCCTGGTGGCCGAGATGGACCGCAGCCGAAGACCACTACTTCACGACGATCTGCCCCCGGCAATCGTTCGACCTCGTGGTCCCCGGAGCCTGACAGGTCGCCCCAACTCCCCGGCCAGACCGCAGACTGCGCACATCCGCAACGCCCGCGCACATCCGATGTGCGCAGGGCGCACGGATGTACGCAGTTTGGCGTTTTGTCGTCGACGCTTCAGGCCGGAACACGCTCTGTGGTGGTCCAGCGGGGGTCGGTGACCGTCACCCGGTGGACCTCGCCATTGAGCTCGAGCGTCGCCTCGGTCTCGCGGGCCTCGCAGGAGGGTCCGACCCAGAGCTCGATCTCGCCGGGCTCGACGATGCGCACCAGGTCGCGGTCGGAGAATGCCAGCCGGGTCGTGGGCACCGTGAACCGCACCGTCGCCGACTCCCCCGGGTCCAGCGCGAGCCGCCGGAACCCGAGCAGCTGGGCCGTCGGGCGGGTGATCGACGCGACGACGTCGTGCCCGTACAGCTGGACGACGTCGACCCCGGCGCGAGCGCCCGTGTTCGTCACCCGCACGGTCGCCACGAACGAGTCCCCCGCTTCGACGGCGCCCTCGACCAAAAGGTCGGTGTGCGTGAACGTCGTGTAGGACAGCCCGTGCCCGAACGGCAGCGCGGGCGCGGTCGCCAGGTTGCTCACGTTCGTCGGACCGCCCAGCGGCGGGTGCAGGTAGGAGTACGGCTGGGCGCCGACCGAGCGCGGCAGGGTCACCGGCAGCCGCCCGGACGGGTTCACCCGCCCGGAGAGCACGCCCGCGATCGCGCCGGCCCCCTCCTCCCCCGGGAAGAACGCCTGCACGACGGCGGCGCACCGCTCGAGCGCCCACGCCACGGCGTACGGCCGCCCGGTGAGCAGCACGAGCACCACCGGCGTGCCGGTCGCGAGCACGGCCTCGACGAGCTCGCGCTGCACGCCCGGCAGCTCGAGGTCGTCCCGGTCGCAGCCCTCCCCGACGGTCCCCCGCCCGAACAGCCCGGCCTGGTCGCCGACGACGACGATCGCCACCGCGGCCTCGCGCGCGGTCCGGGCAGCCTCCGCGATGCCGGACCGGTCGTCGTCGTCCACGGCGCAGCCGCGCGAAAACGTGACCTCGCTGCCATCGAGCTCCGTCCGCAGAGCCTCGAGCACGGTCGGCGCCGCGAAGCCGCGCGGGACGTCCGGGTAGTGGTCGAGCACGTGGTTGGTGAACGAGTAGCACCCGAACAGGGCCTGGGCACGGTCCGCGTTGGGCCCGATCACCGCGACGCGCGGCACGCCACCCGCGCCGCCAACACCCGCGAGCGGCAGCACGCCGTCGTTCGCGAGCAGCACGATCGACTCCTCCGCGAGCGCGGCCGCGATGGCGCGGTGACCGGGCGGGTCGAGGTCGATCGTCCCGGGCGGCTCGGCCTCGAACGTCGCACCGAGCAGCCCGAGCTCGGCCTTCTGGCGCAGCACCCGCAGCACGGCCCGGTCCACCAGGTCCTCCCCGACCTCACCGGCCCGGACCTTCGCGAGCAGCGGGCCGGTGTACGCGTCCCCCGTCGGCAGCTCCACGTCGACCCCGGCCGCGAGCGCCTGCGCGGCGGCGTCGCCGAGGTCGGCGGCGATCCCGTGCAGCGTCTGCAGGAACGCGACCCCGAAGTAGTCCGCGACGACGGTCCCGTCGAAGCCCCAGCGCCCGCGCAGCAGGTCGGTGAGCAGCCGGGCGTCGGCCGCGACCGGCAGCCCGTCGATCTCCGCGTAGGAGTGCATGACGCAGCGCGCGCCGCCGTCGAGCACCGCCATCTCGAACGGGACGAGCAGCACGTCCGCGAGCTCGCGCGGGCCCGCGTGCACGGGCGCCAGGTTGCGCCCGGCGCGCGAGGCCGAGTACCCGACGAAGTGCTTGAGCGTCGCGTGCACGCCCGCCCCCTGCAGCCCGCGCACGTAGCAGGTGCCCAGCGTGCCGACCAGGTACGGGTCCTCGGCGATGCACTCTTCGACGCGCCCCCAGCGGGCGTCGCGGACCACGTCGAGCACGGGCGCCAGGCCCTGATGGACCCCGAGCGCGTGCATCGACTGCCCGATCGCGGCACCCATCGCCTCGACGAGCTCGGGATCGAACGACGCGCCCCACGCGAGCGGGGTCGGGAACGTCGCCGCCTGCCACGCCGCCAGCCCGGTCAGGCACTCCTCGTGCACGATCGCGGGGATGCCGAGCCGGGTCCGGGTGACCAGGGCGCGCTGGGTGTCGCGCAGCCACCGGGCGCGGGTGACCGGGTCGACCGGGGTGCTGCCGTAGACGCGGGTGAGGTGGCCCAGGCCGTGCCGGGTGAACTCCTCGAACGTGGGCGGCGGCGTCATCTCGTCCTGCATGGGCGCGACGGCCGCCGTGCTCTGTGCCTCCCAGAAGCCGACCAGCTGGGCCAGCTTCTCCTCGAGGGTCATCCGTGCGAGCAGGGCACGAGCCGCGCCGTCGGCACCGTCAATGGTCATGAAACGTCCGTTCCGATCGTCGAAGCCCAGCGGCGCGAAATCAACCCTTGACCGCCCCGGTGAGCCCACCCACGATCCGCCGCTCGAACGCCAGGAAGAATGCGAGCGCGGGCAGGATCGACAGCGACGTGAACGCCAGGATCTTCGCGGTGTCCTGGGTGTAGGCGGTCGAGAACGCCGCCACCCCGAGCGGCAGCGTGAACGACGCCGGGTCGTTCAGCACCAGCAGCGGCAGCAAGTACGCGTTCCAGCTGCCCACGAAGGCGAGCACCCCGACCGTGACCAGGCCCGGGCCGGACAGCGGCAGCAGGATCCGCCAGAAGAACCCGACCCTGCTGCACCCGTCGATCACCGCCGCGTCCTCGAGCTCGCCCGGGATGCCCCGGATGAACGGCCGCAGGATGACGATCGTCACCGGCAGCCCGAAGGCGGCCTGCGGCAGGATCACCCCGAGCAGGCTGTCGAGCATGTTGAGGTCGCGCAGCAGCAGGTACAGCGGCAGGATCGCGACCCCGATCGGGAACAGCAGGCCGAGGGTGAACAGCAGGTAGAGCGCCTCGCGCCCCCTGAACGTGTACCGCGAGAGCCCGAACGCGGCCATCACGCCGAGCGCGACGACGAGCAGCGTGGTGCCGACCGCGACGATCGTGCTGTTCGCGACCTGCGTCCAGAACGACGACGACGCGAGCACCTCGAGGTAGTTCTTGGTGATCCACGGGCTCGGCCAGCCGACCGGGTGCGCGGAGACCTGGCCGTTGGTCCGGAAGCCGCCGAGCACGACGTACGCCACCGGCACGATCGTGACCGCGGCGATCATGAGCGCGGTGGCGTAGACCAGCGGCTGGCGCAGGGAGAACCTGGTCATCGCTCAGCCCACCCGTCCGGTGAGCGCGCCCTCGTTGTCGCGGCGCAGCACGAAGCGCTGGTAGATCATCGCGGCGACGAACGAGATCGAGAACAAGATCACGGCGACGGCGGTGCCGTAGCCGAACTGGCCTCGTTGGAAGCCGCGCTCGATCATGTAGGTCGCCATGGTGTTCGACGCGTTGGCCGGCCCGCCCCCGGTCATGATCCACACCAGGTCGAACAGCTGGAGCGAGCCGATCATCGACAGGAACACCCAGATCCGGATGGTCGGAGCCAGCAGCGGCAGGGTGATGCTGCGCTGCGCCTGCCACCAAGAGGCGCCATCGATCGAGGCCGCCTCGTGCAGCTCCTTCGGCACGCCCTGCAGCCCGGCGAGGAACAGGATCATCGCGAAGCCCACGTACTTCCAGCTGATCACGGCGAGCATCGTGAACAGCACGACCTTCGGGTCGGCCAGCCAGAGCTGGGTGAGCCCGCCGAGCCCCAGGCCGTCGAAGATCCGGTCGACCAGGCCCGCCGGCTGGAGCATGAGTAGCCAGATCACGCCCGTGATGACCTCCGACAGCACGTACGGCACGAAGATGATCGTCCGCAGCACCGCGCGCCCGCGCATCTTGCGGTTGAGCAGCAGCGCGAGCCCGAGGGCGACCGGCAGCTGGATGACGATCGAACCCGCGACGATGACCAGGTTGTGGGTCAGTGCGCCACGGAAGGTCGGGTCGGCCAGGGCACGCTGGTAGTTCTCGATGCCCACGAAGTTCGTGAGCGACTCGATCCCGTTCCACTTGAACAGGCTGTAGAACGCGGCGAGCGCGATGGGCAGCAGCACGAAGAGCACGTAGAGCGCGAGCGCCGGCCCGACGAACAGCGCGATCTCGGCACGACGACCCCACCGCGCGCCGGCCGTCGGGCCGCTGCGAACGGTGGCGGCCCTCGGGGCCCGCAGGACCGCCACCTGGCTCACTTGTTCGCGCCCGCGCTCGTGACGGCGTCGACGACGTCCTTCGGCTTGGCGGCACCGGCCAGCTCGAGCGCGACGGCGTCGTTGAGCGCGCCGCCGACGTTGTCGCCGTAGGCGATGTCCAGGTACTGCTGGACATAGGTCGACTTGTCGCGGAACGCGATCAGCGCGGCCATGTTCGGGTCGGTCACGCCCTTCTCGGCGCCCGCCGTGACCGGGAGCCCGACGTTGGTCGCCGCGAACCGGGTCTGCACGTCCACGCTCGAGATGTACGTCAGGAACTTCACGCACTCCGGCGGCGCCTGCGCGGAGCAGGAGAACCCGTCGCCGCCGCCGAGCGCGGCATCCGGGGCGCCCGCGCCGCCGTCGACCCCGGGGAACGCGAACCAGCCGAGGTCGGCCCCGAGTCCCTTGCCATTCGCGGCGAGACCGGTCATGACGCTCGGGTCCCAGTGACCCATGAGCTCCATCGCGGCCTTGCCGTTGGCGACCAGGCCGGCCGAGCTGCCCGCGCCCTGCTGCGCCGAGCCGCCGAGGAAGCCCTCCTGGAACGGCTTCTTCGCGGTCAGCTCCGCGAGCTGCTTGCCGCCTTGGTCCAGCACGCGTCGGAGAAGTCGAAGTCGAGCCCGGCCTGGCGCATGACCTTCTCGCTGCAGTTCCGCAGCGCGAAGTAGTCCCAGTAGAACGCGGCGGGCCACTTGTCCTTGGCGCCGATCGCGATCGGCGTGATGCCCGCGCCCTTGAGCTTGTCGATGGCGGCGTAGAGGTCGTCCATCGTGACCGGCGGGGTGGTGACCCCGGCCTTGGTGAACAGCGCCTTGTTGTACCAGAACCCGACGACGCCGAGCGTGTACGGCAGCCCGTAGGTCTTGCCCTTGACCTGCCAGCCGGCCGCAGAACCGCCGATCGCTGTGAGCTCCGGGGCGACCTTGTCGCTGAGGTCCATCAGCTTGCCCGCGGCCACCTGGTCGGCCATCTGGCCGCCGCCCCACTGCTGGAAGATGTCCGGCGGGTTGTTGGACTGCAGGGCGATCGGGATCTTCGTCTTGAACTGCTCGTTCTGCAGCGGGCTGATCTTGATCTTCACGCCGGGGTTCGCGGCCTCGAACTCGCCGGCGACGTCCTTCCAGAAGCCCAGGATCGGATCGGCCGTGCCGTTGTGCCACTAGGTGAGGGTGACGTCACCGCCGGACTTGCCGCCGTCGGCCGTGCCCCCGCCCGCACCGCACGCAGCCAGCATCGCCACACTCACGCCCAGCGCTACCGCCGCGACTACTCGGTTCCTCGCCATGTTCGCGATCCCATCTGTCTCCGTTGACCTCGATGGCGGCCAGTTTCACCCGAAACATCCGGTCGTGTCAATCGTTATCGACAACGTTATCGAAACGATAGAGTGCGGAACGTGAGTTCCCCACGGAGAGCAACCATCAACGACGTCGCCCGCTCGGCCGGCGTGTCGGTCGCAACCGTCTCCAAGGTGCTCAACGGTCGCTACGGGGTCGCGGTCGCGACCTCCGCCCGCGTCCAGGGGGTCATCGAGGACCTCGGGTACTCCCCGAGCCTCGGGGCGCAGAGCCTGCGCTCACACAAGACCAACGTCATCGGAGTGCTGGTCGCCGAGTTCGAGCCGTTCAGCGCCGAGCTGCTCAAGGGGCTGTCGAGGGCGATCAGGGGCAGCGGGTACGAGCTGCTCGCCTACTCCGGCGGGGGCGGCGGAAACGTCGGCTGGGAGCGCCGCTACCTGTCCCGCCTGAGCGGCACCCTGATCGACGGCGCGATCCTCGTCACCCCCACCGTGGTCGACGGCGAGTACCGCATCCCGGTCGTCGCGGTCGACCCGCACACCGGACCGTCAGACATGCCGACCGTGGACTCCGACAACCTCACCGGCGCGATCCTGGCCACCGAGCACCTCATCGGCCTCGGTCACCGGCGCATCGGGTTCCTCGGCGGACGCCCCGACCTCGAGTCGGCGCGGCTGCGCGAGGAGGGCTACCGCACCGCGCTGGCCCGCGCCGGGATCGCCGTCGACCCCGACCTGATGCGCGTGGCCGACTACCGCGAGGAGTCCGCCGACCTCCCCGCGCGCGAGCTGCTGACAACGGCGCAGCGCCCGACGGCGATCTTCGCCGCCAACGACCTCTCCGCGATCCGGACCATGGACGTCGCCCGGTCACTCGGGCTTCGCGTGCCCGACGACGTGTCGGTGATCGGCTTCGACAACGTCCCCGAGTCCGCGATGACGACCCCGCCGCTGACGACGATCAGCCAGCCCATCCAGCAGATGGGCGTCGAGGCGATGCGGCTCCTGCTCGACCTGATCAACGGGGTCGAGGTGCCCGATCCGCACCGGCAGCTACCGACGGAACTGGTCGAGAGAGGGTCCTGCCGCCGGTTGTAGGTGCGCGTTCGCGAGGTGATCTCAGCGAGCCGGTGAGACGTCGGTGATTGCTGCACCTTTTGGTCGCTCAGATCCGCTACCTTCAGCACGTGCACACTCTTCTTGCGACCCTCAATGACACCGCAACCGCCCCCACGGTCGGCCCGGGGATCTACGTCCTGTACCTCGTCAGCTACCTGATCGGCGGGCTCGCGTACTACGGCATCTTCAAGAAGGCGGGTGAGGACGGCTGGAAGGGCTTCATCCCGATCTGGAACACAGTCATTCTGCTCCAGATCACCGGGAAGCCGATCTGGTGGATCGTGATGTTCTTCATCCCGTTCGCCAACATCGTCTTCGGCATCATGATGCTGAACGCGCTGTCGGTGTCGTTCGGTCACGGCGCCGGCTTCACCGTCGGGCTCATCTTCCTGTCGATCATCTTCCTGTTCATCCTCGGATTCAGCTCCAACACCTACCGCGGCCCGAACGGCATCGGCGCTGCACCCGTCGGATACGCGGCAGCCTGACCACCACCCACCCATCCCTTCCGCCCGTCCTCGGTGCACATCCGTGCACCGAGGACGGGCGGCCGTCGTTGACGAAAGGCTCGTCCATGACCGTCGATTCAGCCCGGACGCCGCCCCAGCTGGCCGCAATCGGCGCCGCCGCGGAGAAGCTCGGCTTCCTGATGTCGTGCGACTTCCCGACGGGCGCCTTGCTGCGCACGCTCGCGGCGTCGAAGCCCGGCGGCCGACTGCTCGAGCTCGGCACCGGTGCAGGCATGTCGACGTCCTGGATCCTGTCCGGCATGACGCCGAGCAGCACGCTGGTGACCGTCGACAACGACGTCGAACTCGTGCACACCGCGGAATCCATTCTCGGCGACGACGCACGGGTCACCTTCGTGACCGCCGACGCCGCGAACTACCTGACGGGCGCGCAAGGTGAAACGTTCGACCTGATCTTCGCGGACACCTGGGCGGGCAAGTTCGAGCAGCTCGACGAGGCACTCGCCCTGCTCGCGCCCGGCGGCCTGTACGTCGTCGACGACCTCGACCCGCAGCCGCAATGGCCCGACGGCCACGCGCCGAAGGTGCCGGTGTTCCGCGAGCGGCTGAACGCTGTTCCGTGGCTCGCCGTCACCCGGTTGGACTGGTCGACCGGCCTGATGATCGCCGCACGGCTGTCCTAGCGCGCAGGTTCCGTGGGGTTGGAACGTTCCCGCGGAAACGTCTCATCTCGAGACCCGAGACGGAATCGTTCACATCCTGCCCCGCGGTCCGGACGTCCCCGTCGGGGCGTTCCCGCGGAAACGCGTATCCACGCTGCGCGTCATCTAAAGTCAGTCCGGTGTCCGCCACTCATCGTGATCCGGTCCGATTGATCGGGGAGCGGGTAGTTCTTCGCGACTGGGTCCCGACCGATCTGGAGCCGCTCCGGAACTGGTTGCAGCCGCACCAGCGTTGGCGGGACACCAACGGCCCATACTTTCCCCGCAAGTCCGCAGCGCAGCAAGACGCTTTCGCGATCACCACTGTGGCGGGGGCCGACCAACCAGATCCGCGCACGAGCCTCGCGGTCGTCGACGCGGTCGACGGCCGGCTGGTCGGGCGGGTCAACTGGTACTGGGAGTGCCAGGAGACCGATTGGCGTCGGATCGCTCTGGCCGTCTACGACCCGGCCCGCTGGGGTCACGGCATCGGTACCGAGGCCTTGGTGCTCTGGACCGGCTACCTGTTCGACCGCACCGATGCCCTGCGCCTGGACTTCGCCACCTACTCCGGCAACCCCGGAATGCTCGCGGTGGGCAGCCGCGCCGGCTACACCGAGGAAGCACGCCTGCGCCAGGCCCGCCGGTGGGCCGGCGGTGTTCACGACGCCGTGATCATGGGCGTCCTGCGCGCCGAGTGGATGACCACCCGCGAGCCGGTGGCCACGCCGAACACCGATGACAGCAGCGTCGCGAATACCGACCCGTGCTAGCGACCCCGACGCCTCGGATCCTGCAGAACGTCCGTGCGGACGAACGTCAGATGGCTACCATCGCGTCATGACCGAGTCCACGCGTTCCACGCCCCCGGTTTCTGATGAGGAATTCATCAAAACGTTCACGCGCATCGGGTTCACGTTCTGTGGCGGACTTGTGCTGGTCCTGGCTCTGGGGGTGTTCTTCATCGCCCCGAACGGGTCGATCCACACCCGAGGCGTGATGATCGGCGTCGCGCTAGGCCTCGTATCGTGGTTCGCGTCTCGATGGATCACGAGTAATGCGGTCTCCAAAGCTGCGAACACCGACCCCAAGAACCAGGCCGGGGCCGGGGCCATCGGCCCCGCCGTGTTCATGGGCATCGCTTTCGCAGACACCCCGGCGCTGGTCGGGCTGGCCCTCGCGTCGACCGACGCCTCGGACATCGGCCCGCTCGTCATCGCGGTGCCGGTCGCGATCGCGGCGATCATCTTTAACGTCTCGGGCCCGGCGGCCCTGCGTCGGCACCTGGACCGCCTGAGGGCGTAGGCAGCGACGGCGACGTCATCCACGCGCCGGAGATCCGGACGGCGCTGGTTGCGGTTTCAGGGCTCGAGACACATCAGTCACGCGCGACGGCCGCTATCCGGCCCTCGGTTTCCTATCTCGACGCGGGCAAGCACCGCTCGCGCCCCACGCACGCGCAAGAAGATCGCCACGGCCAGCGAGAACGTGCAGAGGCCCAGCACGGCGAACATGCTGCGGAACCAGATCTCTACGTGATGATCGGAGACGGCATTGAGGAGTTGGAGCGGACCGTTGATCGCGAAGATCAGGGCGAGCCAGCGAAGTCTCACGGAATTCCGCGCCTGCTCGATGGTGCGGGAGCGATCCGGTTCGTCCTCCGGCAAGATTCCGCGGCGGACGTTGCGGGCAGCCTGACGCCGTGCCGACCAGGGGACGACAACCGCGGCCTCCGGTGCGTTGATCGTGAGCACCACCCTCGATTGTCCTTCGCGGACCTGCGGTCGGACGGTAGCACCGCAGGAACGCGATGGCCGAATTGTCCGTTGTACCGGCGCCATCGCTGCTGTGAGTCCGCACCGCTGAGGAAGACCTCATCGAGGATGACGTGGGCGCCCGCATGGGCCATCGCCGCGACGCCCTCGATCCATGCCGCCTCCAGCGTTCGGAACGCCGGCCCGACGATCACCTCTCCGTCGGGGGCGAACTCGATCCCGCCCTCCGACGCGGGCATGGACGCCGGCATTGCCTCAACGAGCGTGTCAGTCCCGAAGGCCAGCCACGGATCCGGCAGGACTGCCTGCAGACACCGAACGATTCCGGACTTCCCCGAACTGGAACCACCGTTGAGAACGATCACGTGGGTCATTACGGCGCCGAGGTCTCGACAGCAGACTGCGCACATCGCTGACGCCTGCGCACATCCGATGTGCGCAGTGCTCACGGTTGTGCGCAGTCTGCGGAATCCGATTGGGCTCAGGGGGCGTTGCCTGCCTGGAGCGCCAACCAGAGGTCCACTCGGTCCGGGGTCGAGTCGAGCTTGCGACCGGTCAGCGCCTCGATGCGCTCCAGCCGGTTCCGCAGCGTGTTCACATGCACGTGCAGCAGCGCCGCGGTCTGGTTCCACTTCCCGCCCGTCTCCAGGAACGTCCGCAGCGTCGCGGCGAGATCGCCGCCGTGCAACGCGTCGTGGTCCTCGATCGGGGTGAGCAGCGACTCGCAGAAGGCGTCGAGGACGTCCTGATCCTGCAGCGCGAGCAACAGCGAGTGGCTGCCGGTCAGGTCGTGGGAGACGACCGCGCCGTCACCACGCCGCCGGGCGAGCTCGCACGCGTGCCGCGCCTGGACCAGGCTGCGGCGCAGGCCCGACACGTCGTCGGCCACCGAGCCCGTGCCGACGGCGGTCGCGCCCACCGCGGCCGCGAGGGACTTCGCCGTCGGCACGACCTCGAGCGGCCCGTCCGGGCCGGCGCCGGACAGCACCAGCATCAGCTCGTCGCCGCGCAGGGCGACCACGCCCTTGATCGTGCTCTCGGCGAGCCAGCGCTCGGCCGACTCGAGCGCGTGCTCGCGCTCGCCGACCGCGCACACCAGCGACAGCAGCGGGCGGGCCGGGTCGAGCCCGTAGTACGGCATGCGCGTCGCGGCGACCTCGATCTGGCGGCCGAGAACCAGCGAGACCACCTCCCCGGCGAGGCGTCGCTCGGACTCCCGGACGGCGCGTGCGCCGGCGAGGATGAGCCCGACGACGGGCCGGGCGGCATCGATCCGCGAGCGCGTCTCGAGGTCGTCCGCCGGCGCCGCGACGGCGATCGACGCGACGCGCACTCCCCCGGCGTCGATGCCCTGGACCGACCAGCCGTCCACCGGTTCCCGGCCGGCGGTGGCCAACGCCGCATGCCGCGCGGCGATCTCGGAGATCGCCCCCGCCCGGGCGAGCAGCCGGCCCGCTCCGTCGGCGATCCAGACGTCGTGCCGGGTCGACTCGGCATCGGCCTGCGCGTATCGGCCGCGGTCGGCTCCTTGGTCATGATCCTGATGTGGGCCGCGGAGTGGCCGCTGCAGGCCGGATCGACCAACCCGCTCGTCGACTACCACATCATCTACGCCCTCGCGCTGATCACCTTCGCGGTGCTGCTCGCGGGCGACACCTGGGGGCTCGGAGCCCGGTGGTCGCAGCTCCCGATCGTGCGGCGGATGTCCTGGCTGCGCTGAGCGCAGATCGCACCTGGGCCGCGCAACCCCACAGGGGGTGCGCGGCCCTCGTCGCACGTGATTCGCGCGCGGAAAAGTGCTCGCAGCAGCCTATGGACACGATGGGGCGCACCTGAGGAACCTTGTAGGTGTCAGGCTCGGTTCCAGATGCACCAAGGAGGCATCTGACATGTCCACCACACACCCGCCGGATCGCCGAACGGCTCGCCCGACCACCCTCATCGAGGATGACCTCGTCACGTCGGCGCGCGGGCGGCACTGGCTAGCCGTGACCCGGCTCGCCATCGGCTTCACGTTCCTGTGGCCATTCCTCGACAAGACGTTCGGACTGCACTACAGCACGGGCGCCCCCACCCTGTCGTGGCTCGACGGCGGCACGCCGAGCCAGGGCTACCTCACGTCGCTGACCCGCGGACCGTTCAAGGACTTCTTCGCGAACATCGCGGGCCCGGTGACCGACTGGCTGTTCATGCTCACCCTGCTCGGCCTCGGCCTGGCACTGATCCTCGGCATCGGCCTGCGCGTCTCGGCCGTCGTCGGCCCCATCCTGATGCTCCTCATGTGGGCCGCCGAGTGGCCGTTCTCGCAGGGTTCGACGAACCCTGTCATCGACTACCACCTCATCTACGCCCTGGTGGTGATCGTCTGCGCGGTGCTGCTCGCGGGCGACACCTGGGGCCTCGGACGCCGATGGGCCGCCCTCGGCGTCGTCCAGCGCCAGCCCTGGCTGCGCTGAGACCACGCACAGCGAGGGCCGCGCACCCCATGGGGTTGCGCGGCCCTCGCTGCGAGTCGGCCAGTGCTGCGTTAGTGCACGACGGCGGCCTCGGCCGTCGTCTCCGCACCGTGGTGGATGTGCCGGGACACCCACGGCGCGAGCGCGAACAGCGCGAGCCCGCTCGCGAGCGCGACGACGCCGATCCCACCGAAGTAGACCGTGTCCGACGTGCCCTCGGTGGCGGTGACGAGCTGGGCGGTGATCGCCTGGCCCGCGGCGGGGGCGAGGAACCACAGCGCCATCGCCTGGCCCCGGAACGCCCGGGGCGCGAGCAGGGTGGTCGCGGCGAGGCCGACCGGGGACAGGCACAGCTCCCCGAGGGTCTGGATCACGTAGACCACGATCATGACCCACGCCGGGGACTTGCCGGATCCGGCGAGGGCCGAGGCCCCGGCGAGGAACAGGAACGACAGCGCGGCGAGGGTCAGCCCGATGGCGAACTTCGCCGCGGTCGCCGGCGGCCGGTCCAGCTTGACCCACAACCACGCGAAGACCGGCGCGAGCAGCACGATCGCGGCCGGGTTGACCGACTGGAACAGCTCGGGAGCGACCGTCCAGCCCAGGACCGAGAGCTGCGTCCGGTCGGCGGCGTAGCTCGCGAGCGTGGTCGCCGCCTGCTCGAAGATCATCCAGAACAGCATCGCGGAGATGAACAGCGGGATGTACGCCATCAGCCGGGAGCGCTCGTTCGAGGTGACCTTGGGCGAGCGGAACATCACGACGAAGTACGCCACGGGCGCCGCGAAGGCGAGCACCGAGAGCGTGTCGATCATCGTCGTGACACCGAACGCGCCGGACACGATCCGGGCGGTCAGCAGCACAGCGACGATGACACCGACGATGACCAGGCCGGTGCGGATGAGCGCCGGTCGCTCGGCCGGCGTCAGCGGGTTGGGTGCGGCCTTGCCCGCCTCGCCGAGCATGCGCCGGCCGGCGACGAAGAAGACCAATGCGATCGCCATGCCGACCGCGGCGCACGCGAATCCGGCGTGGTACCCGCCGGCAGCGCGGGCCACCCCGACGACGATCGGCGCGACGAGCGAGCCGATGTTGATGCCCATGTAGAAGATGGAGAAGCCCGAGTCCCGGCGCCCGTCCTCACGCTCGTAGAGCTCACCGACCATGCTCGAGACGTTGGGCTTGAGCAGCCCGGTCCCGAGCGCCACCAGGATGATGCCGAGGTAGGAGAAGCCGGCACCCGGCACCGCCAGGCACACGTGCCCGGCCGCGATGACGAGACCGCCGTACAGCGTCGAGCGGCGCGCTCCGAGCACTCGGTCCGCGAGCCAGCCGCCGACCACGGAGAGCAGGTAGACCGAGGTGCCGTAGATCGAGACGACCGCCAGACCGGTGGTCTGCCCGATCCCGAGGCCGCCGTTCTTGACCGCATCGGTCAAGTAGTACAGCAGGATGGCGCGCATCCCGTAGTAGCTGAACCGCTCCCACAATTCGGTGGTGAAGAGCGTCATCAGGCCGAGGGGGTGTCCGAAGAATCCGCGCGAGCGCGGAACCCTGCTCGGGACTGGCTGGGGTGGTGCCAGGTTCTGAGTCATTCTGACTATGGTCCACCATGGAAGTGCAAGTGGTTACCAACCAGTAGTCATGGGATCATTCCGCGAGCGCGCGGTACTCCTCCTCGAGGATTCCCATCACGATCGCGTCGCTGAACCGGTCGTCGACCCGGTACGCCTCGCGCAGGCGCCCCTCGACGACGAAGCCCATGCCCTCGTAGAGCGCTTGTGCGCGCGGGTTGATCGCGAGCACGTCCAGCCCGACCCGGTGCAGCCCGAGACCGTCGAACGCGAGCTCGAGCACGAGGCCGATCGCCTCGCTCCCGAGCCCGCGCCCGCGCGAGCCCGGCCGCATGACAAGCCGCAGCACGGCGTTGCCGCGGGCCTCGTCGATCTCGCTCAGCACGATCTCGCCGAGGCACTCGTCCGAGTCGCCCGCCGTGACCGCCAGGTCGATCCGGCCGTCCTGGTCCGACACCGACTCGCACCAGGCTTCGACCAGCGCACGGGTGTGCATCACCGAGCGGCCCGTGACGCGGCGCCCCACGGGGTCGCTGTCGATCTCCCAGAGTGCGTCCGCGTCGCGGGCAGCGATCGGGCGCAGCCGGACGAGCTCCCCCTGCAGGGACGGCTTGAGCATCTCAGAATCCCCCGTCAGTCGGATCGGGCGCTCGACGACATTGAGCGCTCGACGAAAATCAGCCCTCGACGCCGAGCTTCTCGAGGATCAGTGCGCGGACGCGTCCGGCGTCGGCCTGGCCGCGGGTCGTCTTCATGACCCCGCCGACGATGCTCCCGACGGCCTTGATCTTGCCGCCGCGGATCTTCTCGGCGACGTCGGGCTGGGCGGCCAGCGCCTCGTCGATCGCGGCGAGCAGGGCGCCGTCGTCGGATACGACCCCGAGGCCGCGCTCGACGAGGACCTCCTCCGGGGTGCCCTCCCCGGCGAGCACGCCCTCGAGCACCTGGCGTGCGAGCTTGTCGTTGATCCGGCCGCTGTCGATGAGCTGCTGCAGCTCGCCGACCTGGGTCGGGGTGATCGGCAGGTCCTCGAGCTCGCCGTCCGTCCCCTTCACCACGCGGGCCAGCTCGCCCATCCACCACTTGCGGGCCGACGCCGGGCTGGCGCCCGCGGCGATCGTCGCCTCGATCAGCTCGACCGCACCCGCGTTGACCACGTCGCGCATCTCGGCGTCGGCGTAGCCCCAGTCGGTCTGCAGCCGACGACGGCGCGCGACCGGCATCTCGGGCAGCGCGGCGCGGATCTCCTCGACCCACTCGCGGCTCGGCGCGATCGGCAGCAGGTCCGGCTCGGGGAAGTACCGGTAGTCGTCGGCGTCGGACTTGATCCGGCCCGCCGTCGTCGTGCCGGTGTCCTCGTGCCAGTGCCTGGTCTCCTGGGTGACCGTGCCGCCCGCGGCGAGGATCGCCGCCTGGCGGGAGACCTCGTAGCGCATCGCGCGCTCGACGGACCGGAACGAGTTCACGTTCTTGGTCTCGGTGCGCGTGCCCAGCGGCGAGTCGGGCGTGGCGCGCAGGGACAGGTTGACGTCGGCGCGCACGTTGCCGCGCTCCATGCGGGCCTGGGAGACCCCGAGCGCCCGGAAGATGTCCCGCAGCGACTGCACGTACGCCCGCGCGATCTCCGGGGTGCGCGCCCCCGCGCCCTCGATCGGGCGGGTGACGATCTCCACGAGCGGGATCCCGGCGCGGTTGTAGTCCACCAGGGAGTACTCGGCGCCCTGGATGCGGCCGGTCGCGCCGCCGACGTGGGTGTTCTTGCCCGCGTCCTCCTCCATGTGCGCCCGCTCGATCTCCACGCGGAAGATCGTGCCGTCCTCGAGTTCGACGTCGAGGTGCCCGTCGAACGCGATCGGCTCGTCGTACTGGGACGTCTGGAAGTTCTTCGGGACGTCCGGGTAGAAGTACTGCTTGCGGGCGAACCGGCAGGTCTCGGCGATCTGGCAGTTCAGGGCCAGACCGATCCGGATCGCGTACTCCACGGCGGTGCCGTTGACGACCGGCAGCGAGCCGGGCAGCCCGAGCGAGGTCGGCGAGACGGCCGTGTTGGGCTCGGCGCCGAAGACCTGCGGTGCGGAGTCGAACATCTTGGTGCGGGTGCCGAGCTCGACGTGCACCTCGATCCCGAAGACCGGGTCGAAGCGCTTGACGGCGTCGTCGTAGTCGATCAGGTCGACGGACCCGTTGGTGGTGGTGCTCATGGTGCGATCTCCAACTCGGGTGCCTGCAACAACAGAGGGCCACCCCAGCGCGCCTCGAGCAGCGACTCGAGGGCGGCGCCGACGCGGTACAGCCGGTCGTCGGCCTTCGCCGGGGCGAGGATCTGGAAGCCGACGGGCAGGCCGTCGTCGGACAGTCCGGCGGGCACGGACATGCCGGGCACCCCGGCGAGGTTCGCCGGGATGGTGGCGACGTCGTTGAGGTACATCGCGAGCGGGTCCTCGAGCTTCTCACCGAGCTTGAACGCGGTGGTCGGCGCGGTCGGGGAGACCAGCACGTCGGCCTTCTCGAACGCCGCGTTGAAGTCGCGCTGGATGAGCGTACGGACCTTCTGCGCGCTGCCGTAGTAGGCGTCGTAGTAGCCGGCCGACAGGGCGTAGGTGCCCAGGATGATGCGGCGCTTGACCTCGTCGCCGAAGCCCGCGCCGCGGGTCGCGGACATGACGCGCTCCGCGGTGGCGGCGAGCCCGTCGCTGCCGTCCGGGGTGACGCGCAGGCCGAAGCGCATGCCGTCGAACTTCGCCAGGTTGCTCGAGGCCTCGGCGGGCAGGATCAGGTAGTACGCGCCGAGCGCGTAGGTGAAGTGCGGGCAGGAGACCTCGACGATCTCGGCGCCCGCCTGCTCGAGGAGCTTGAGGGACTCGCTGAACCTGGCGCGCACGCCCGGCTGGTAGCCGTCGCCG
Source organism: Pengzhenrongella sp. (assembly GCF_036565025.1). NCBI lineage: Bacteria > Bacillati > Actinomycetota > Actinomycetes > Micrococcales > Pengzhenrongella > Pengzhenrongella sp. The sequence goes on along the minus strand of NZ_DATCNW010000117.1, from coordinate 2,943 downwards.
TCGAGCTCCTTGACGACCCCGACGCGCACGCCGGTGAGGTCGCCGCCGGCGCCCAGGCGTGCGGCGTCGACCAGCGCCGGCAGGGGCTCGGGGATCGAGGTGGAGTCGCGCGGGTCGTGGCCGCCGATGAGCTCGTGCAGCAGGGCCGCGTCGAGCACGGTGCGGGTGACCGGACCGGCCTGGTCCAGGCTCGACGCGAGCGCGATCAGGCCGTAGCGCGAGACGCTGCCGTAGGTGGGCTTGACCCCGATCGTGCCGGTGACCGCGGCCGGCTGGCGGATCGATCCTCCCGTGTCGGTGCCGATCGCGAGCGGCGCCTCGTAGGCCGCGACCGCCGCGGCGGACCCGCCGCCGGAGCCGCCGGGGATCCGGTCGAGGTCCCACGGGTTGTGCGTGTTGCCGTAGGCGGAGTGCTCGGTACTGGACCCCATGGCGAACTCGTCCATGTTGGTCTTGCCGAGGATCGGCAGGCGGGCTGCCTTGATCTTCGTGATCAGCGTCGCGTCGTACGGCGGGATCCAGCCCTGCAGGATCTTGGACCCGGCCGTCGTCGGGACGCCCTTGGTCACCACGATGTCCTTGATCGCGATCGGGACGCCGGCGAGCGGGTGCAGCTCCTCGCCCGCGGCGCGGCGCGTGTCCACGTCGCGCGCGGTGGTGAGCGCGCGGCGCCCGCTGAGGTGCAGGAACGCGTGCACGGCCGGCTCGACGGCGGCGATGCGATCCAGGTGCGCCTTGGTCGCCTCCTCGCTCGAGACCTCACCGGCGGTGAGCTTGGCGGCGAGGGCGGCGGCGGAGAGCCGGATCAGCTCCGTAGTCATCAGTCCTCCTCGAGGATCTGCGGGACGAGGAAACGGCCCTCTTCGGAGGCGGGCGCGGACGCCATGACGTCGGCGACGGGCAGCGACGGCTCGGGGACGTCGGCGCGGAAGACGTTGGTCATCGGCAGCGGGTGGCTCGTGGCGGGCACGTCCGGGGTCGCGACCTCGCTCACCCGGGCGACCGCCTGGACGATGACCTCGAGCTCGCCCGCGAGGCGCTCGATCTCGGCGCCCGTCAGGTCTATCCGGGCCAGCCCGGCTACGCGTGCGACCTCGTCGCGAGAGATGGTGGACATGGGTCGAAGTCTAGACGTCGGGGTTGCGGGGCCGATGCGGCGTAGCGTGCGGGAGGTGTCCTCGAGCCCCGAGCAGATGATGGCCGCCGTCACCGAGTCGATGCGCGAGCGCACCGGGAGGGGCCTCGACGAGTGGGTCGCGCTCGTAGGCGCGTCCGGTGTGGACCCGCTCGACCAGAACGCGGTGCGGCGCTGGCTGCGGGACGTGCGGAGCGAGGGGCGCAGCACGTACGTCCCGTTCGTGCGCGGCCGGCAGTTCGCGGCGGTCGCGTCCGCGACGGCGAAGCGGGTCGACGTCGGGCTGCGAATCACCGACGCCGCGGAGAGCTCTCGGCTCAGCTCGGCCAAGGCGCCGGGGCAGGCCACGCACAAGGTGTCCCTGACCGCCGTCGGACAGGTGGACGCTGAGCTGATCGGGCTGATCCGGCGCGCGTACGAGCAGAGTCCCTGAGGCCCGCCCGGACCGATACGTCAGTTGCTCGGCTCGCCGACGGCCGACTGCACGAGCGCGAGCAGGGCGTGGGCGTACGCGTCGTCGGGCGACCGTGCCTCGAAGATCTCCTCCCGGCCCGACGACGACTGCGTCGTCACCAGGTAGAAGCCGTCGACCACGACGAGGGACCGGAAGGTGCCGCCGAGCATGGACCGGAGCTGGTCCTCGCGCGGGAGCCACAAGGCGTCTTCCTTGTCCACGGAATCGAGAGCCCATTCGGTGGTCCCGTTGAAGCCGAGGACCGTGCCCGACGCGAAGTCGTGCGCCTCGACCATCATGTCGCTGATCGTGAAGACGTCGGCCTTGAGCTCGGGTTGCAGGATCGTGAAGCGATCGCCCGAGCGTGGGTGCCAGCGCACGCCGGCGTCGCGGAGCTTCGAGGCAAGATCGGTTGAGATCATCACTCCATTATTGGCCCGCTCGGGCACTGTTCGCAGTGATTGGGAGGGGGCAGGCGGCCGCGGGGGGCGGTGAGCGCTCGGGCGGGGGCGGTGAGCGCCGTCGTGCGAGCCGCCGCGTCAGGCGGCGATCGTGTCGAGTTCCGCGACCGCGTCGGCGGGGCGGCAGGGCCGCACCGGCGACGTTCTCACGCAGGTGCTCGGCCGACGACGTCCCGGGGATGAGCAGGATGTTCGGTGACCGCTGCAGCAGCCAGGCCAGCGCGACGGCCATCGGGCTCGCGTGCAGACGTGTGGCCAGGCGGCTGAGGGTGTCGGACTGGAGCGGCGTGAATCCGCCCAGCGGGAAGTACGGGACGGAGGCGATGCCCTGCTCGGCGAGGGAGTCGACCAACGCGTCGTCGCCGCAGTTGGCGATGTTGTAGAAGTTCTGCACGCACACGACCGGCGCGATGGATTGAGCCTCGGCGACCTGCTCGGCGATCACCGTGCTCAGCCCGAGGTGCCTGATGAGCCCCTCCTGCTGCATCTCGGCGAGGGTCGTGTATGGCTCGGCAAGGGACCCCGGGGTGGGGCTGGAGAATCCTTCGATGCGCAGGTTGACGACATCGAGGGTCTCGAGGCCGAGGTTGGTCAGGTTGTCCCGGACGGCCTGCCGGAGCTGATCGGGGGCGAGCGCCACCCGCCAGCCGCCAGCTGCGTCGCGCAGGGCGCCGACCTTGGTAACGAGCGGATGTTTGCGCCTCGATGTCGCGCGCCGAGTGGGCTCGCCGGAGGATGTCAGTGGCTCGGTCTATCGTGTACACATGTTCGAAAACGAGGGTTTCGAGGTGGGGAACGAGGCTTCCGGCGAGCCGAGCACCGGTACGTCGCAAGATGCGGGCGGGCGCTTGGGGTCGAGTGTGGATCTGGTGTTGGAGCGTCTGTTCAAGGGG
>NZ_DATCNW010000116.1:0-5167 GCF_036565025.1 Pengzhenrongella sp. | reverse complement strand
CATAATGGCATCGACTACTTGGCACGCTGTTGAGTTCTCAAGGAACGAACGCGCATCGCTTTGCGGCCTTCCGACCGGGCTGCGAGGCAACCGTTCTAATCTAGCGGACCGACTCCATTAAATCAATTCCACCGAAACCGGCGAGAACCAATCCAACAACAATGCTCCGACCCATAACCTGACAAAGAAAATACAGGCATCGAAACGCCTGAACTATCCTACCAGGGGTGGTCACCTTCCGGGAACGGCCTCCATCTTTCGCTTCTCAGCGATGCGGTGTCCGTTTCTCCCTGCTGGGCAACAACGTGAACACTACGCAACCCCCCGATGAACCGTCAAATCTCAGAGACGTGTCGGGCGTCACCGACGAGAGCGCCTGACCAGCCAGTCCACCACCGACGAATCAAGCGGGTCCACCTCGACGGGGACGCGGTCGCAGGCTCCACCGCGAGGTGGCGCAACGTGGTTCGAGGCCCGGGACCAGGCGCCGCTGCGCCGTCGACGACGCGAGCCGGTGGATCGCACCAATCCCCCGCGGCGGCTCGCCGTCGACCGATACGTTCACGGCGAGGCGACGACGACGTCGTGCTCGCCATCGGCAGCAGTCCGTGCCTGCCGGCTCGACGGAAGGGCTCCGACGATGCATCCGATGACGCCGGACGACGCGCGAGCAGGGGAAGAGATCCAGCGCTGGAAGGAGGCCCGCAAGCACCGACTGCTGCGAAGAATGGCTGTGTCAACGTGAATTGGCCCCAGGGTGACAGAGCCAGAAGAATCGTTCCGGCGTCACTTCGCTCCCGGTCAGCTCAGATCGTGGGCGCCACGAGAGAGCGACTCGAGAGCGTCCCCTGGGTGGAGCAGTTCGGGCAGTTGTTCCTCACGGCACCGACCGGAATCGGCGACCTGGCGGGACGCACCGCCGCGGCGAGCATCCGAGACGGCTCGGTGATCAAGGGCTACTGCAAGGCCGGCCACGAGCTCGACAACCTCGCGGACATCCGCAACCTGAACCTCCGGGACATCCGCGTGGTCATGCCCCGGCTTGACCTGGCCAACACCTCGGCGGCGATGGTCGAGGGTGCTGCGGCCGGGTTCGTCGTCGCCGGCGGAGAGCTCGTCAAACCGGGCAGCACGACGACTCTGTGCACATCGCCGAGATCATCGACGCCGAGCTCGTGGCGGGGCGTCAATCACCAGCGAACCCTTCAACCGAAGACCACGAAGCACCACCGACCTCCGAACAAGGAGAACCACGATGACAGAAACCATTGGTCGCCTCGGTAAGTTGCCCGCGGTGCACGATCCCCGCACCCTTCGGCTCGCGGACTACCTCACCGATGTTCTGCCGGTACCCGCGCCCGCGGCGCGCTGGACCCGGCGGGTCCACGACTGAGAGATGCTCGGCAACGACCAGTATGGGGACTGCGTGCTCGCCGGCGCGCTCCACATGGTGCAGGAAACGTGGGACTGGCCCTACCCGCCAGCGCCCAGGGCCAGCGCGTGTGGTCCGTTCCCCCGGGCGGACCGGTCGGGGACGGCGCCCCGGGCAGCTGGGGCGGTCACTGCGCGCCGATCATCGCGTACTCGCCGCACTCGTTGACCTGCGTGACCTGGGGTGGCCTCACCCGGATGACCTGGGAGTTCTTCGCCACCTACTGCGACGAGGGGTACGCCGTGCTGAGCCAGGACTGGCTGTACGCCGAGAAGGTCGCGCCGAACGGATTCGACCTCACGACGTTGGAGCATGACCTGACCGCCGTCACCCACTGACCCTGCGATTGCGCCGGCGGGCGCGAGCCTCGCGCTGCACGAGCGGGCTCGCGCCGATCGGCGTCGTTGTCGTGGGTCACCAGGACCTCGGTGGTCGACCGGTGCTCGCCGTCGTCGGCACGGAGTCGGTGACGTACTCGCGGGCGAGCCGCAATGACGCCACCACGTCGGCCGCGCACCACAGCTTCAGGCACATCATTGGGTCGTGCAACGCGTAGGCCTGGAAGGCGGCGCGCTTCGACGCCAGATCGACGCCCGTCACGTTCGGATCGCGGACCCAGCTCGGATAGCCCGCGTAGGCGAACATGGTGTGCGGCGAGCGGTAGCCCTGATCCGCGAGCCGCGTGTACAGGGCGGCGGCCGTGTGATCGGCGTTGTCGCCGGTGCCGAACGAGACCGTCCAGTCCTGCGCTCGCAGCGTGGTTGGCCGGAAGTCCGTCATCAGCTCGGTCAGCGTCGTGGCCAGCGTGGCGGACGTGTAGACCGCCGAGCCGTCGACGGCGGCAATCGAGCCGATCGAGCCGTTCCACAGCCTCATCAGGGACTGGTGGCCGTACCGGATCATTCCGGTGCCTCGCCGGTTCCCATCGGGCAGTCGCATGAAAACGAGCGAGATGTTGGGGGCCGCGGTCAGGGTGCGCATCAGGATCGAGTGCCCGGACACCCTGGCGTCGGACGCAGCCCAGGAGTCGGCGACGCCGGCCATCTTCGCGTAGGCGGCCAGGCTCCCGCGCTCACGGCTGGACCAGTACGCCCTGCCCTTCGCCGCGTCGCCGGTCGTGAGGAAGACCGTTCGCACGGAGCGCCCGCCCTGCACGTCATGCAGCAGATCGGGACTCTGGAAGAGCAGGTCATCGTCCTCGTGCGCCACGATCTGCATCGCCCCGCCCGCGCGCCCCTGCGCGGATGACTCGGCCGCGGACGCCGGCCGGAGGCCCTCCGGCAGTGCGCCCGCAAGGACGAGCGACGAGCCGAGGAGGACCACGAGCGCCCGGACGGCCCCGGCCTTCCAGGTGGTCACAGCACTGCCGAACGGGGTCCTCCGGCCGCGACGAGACGCGTTTGAGCGAGCGTGCGGCACCGCCTCGACCGCGTCGGTGGTCATGCCACCCACGGTGGCACAACTAACCTGAAAGCAACCTGAATACCGGGCGGTCTGTGCGTCACCTTCGGAAGATCACAGCAGATCCCCGACGGGCCGGTCGGACCTGCCCGTCGTCAGGACCCCTGCCTCCGCAGATGCTCCGATCGCGCCGGCGGGCGCGAACCTGGCTCTCCACGAGCAGGCTCGCGTCAGTCAGTGTCGTTGTCGTGGATCACCAGGACCGTGGCGGTCGCGTTCCGGACGACCTCGCGGCTGACCGCACCGATCAGCATTCCGCGGAAGGCCCCGAGCCCGCGGGATCCGACGACGACGACGCGGGCCGCGCGCTCCGGATCGACAAGGGCGAGCACCGGGTCGGCGTACACCACCTCGAGGCGAACGTCGAGGTCGGGGTTCTCGCGGCGCAGCGAGGCCACCACCTCGTTGGCGGGCTGCTGGCTGGCGTCGTCGGCATCGACCGGCGCGTCCGCGCCCAGGGCGACCACGGGCATGCCGCGGGTGTACAGGTCGGCGATCCTCTCCCGAGCGTGCAGGACGACGAGCGGTGCCTTGCGCAGCGCCGCCTCACGGACTGCGACGTCCGCCGCGGTGAGCGACGACGCGGAACCGTCCACCCCCACCACGACCGGCACGTCGGGCGCGCCGTCGTCCGCGCCGCGGACCACTGCGACGGGGCAACGGGCGTGCGCGGCGAGGTGTGTGCTGACAGAGCCGATCCGGGCGCGTCCGGCGGGGCCGCCCGCGCCGACGACGAGGAGCTGGGCCTGCTCGCTCAGGCGGCGAAGCTCGGGCACCGCCGCCCCGTGCAGCACCCGCGCCTCGATCTTCAGGGCAGGGTGCCGGGCACTCTCGTGCTCGAGCTGGTCGGCCAGGTACCCCTTGGCCTCGAGCTCGAGACCGAAGCCGCCGTCCAGCGGGTACCAACCGGCACCGGGAGTCTCGAACGGCTCCTGATACGCCCGGGCGAGCACGACGTCCGCGCCCCGCAGGGTCGCCTCCGCCAATCCCCACTCCAGGGTCGTGGCGCTGTGCTCCGCGCCGTCCAAGGCGATGACTACCGGACCATCGATGCGCATGGAAACCTCCTCGACGAGGATGCCGGGGCGCGGCGAAAGCCACGCTCTCCCCTTCACTATGGCGTCGATCGGGGTAACGCCGCCCGGGTATTTCGTCCTTCCAGACTGCCCATCGGGCAGGCCCACGAGCGACGGAACGTGTTTACTCGAAGTGAGCCGCGACCCGCGCCGGTCGTGGTCGTCGACGACGTTCTCGAGGAGGTCACCATGCCAACTCCCCCGGCCCCGCGCCTCACGGTGCTGGCGCGGAAGACCGGCTATCTCATCTCGGCCGGGGTCAACGCGTTTCTCCTGGTCCTCGTGAACTACCGCCCCGGTTGGGTGGTACTGCCGTTCCTGACTGCGAGCTTCGTCGAGGTGCTCTGGCTGATCAACCTGACCCTGATCGCCGGCGTCGCGACCAATCTCGCCTACGTGGCGTACGAACCGGCCTGGTTCACGTCGGTCGGCAAGCTCGTCGTGACCGCGATCGGCCTGGCGGCGGCCGTCTCCCTGTTCCGGGTGTTTCCGTTCGGCTTCATGGCCTACACGTTCGAATGGGCTGTCGTGGTGCGGGTACTGCTGGTGCTCGCCGTCATCGGCTCGATCGTCGCGATCCTGATCGAGCTAGTCTGGCTGGTCGGTGGCGGGGCCAGGATCCACGACCACCGCCAGCACCCGTCGCATCCGTGACGTCCGATCGCCACGCGCCTCGACGACGGCCGTTTTTGGGAAGCATGTGTGCGCGGGGCGCACCGAATCTTCCGAATCGTGAGCTGTCGGAGCCGATCGGGCCGGGCCCGGCTGCCAGGCCGAGACTGGCCGACGTGTCGGGCTGAGCAGGTGGGCCGAGCCTGTCCGGCGGGCCAGATTGGGCGGCGCGGGCGGCCGGCATCGGGGTTTTGGGAAGGATACGTGCGCGGCGCAGACCGAATCTTCCGAATCCCGAGCTCTCGGAGCCCGGTCGCGAGCGCCGGCGGGTGGCAGCGACCGGGATTGGGAAGGATATGTGCGTGGGACGGACCGATTCTTCCGGAACTTGGGCTGTCGGGGTTTGGGGACGACAAAGAGCCACCCCTTTCGGGGTGGCTCTTTGTGTAATGGTTGTCCGGCGGCGACCTACTCTCCCACACAGTCTCCCGTGCAGTACCATCGGCGCGGAGGGGCTTAGCTTCCGGGTTCGGAATGGGACCGGGCGTTTCCCCCTCGCTATGACCGCCGTAACTCTATGGAGATA
>NZ_DATCNW010000115.1:0-28385 GCF_036565025.1 Pengzhenrongella sp. | reverse complement strand
CAGGCGCACGACCCGGTACCGGTGCGGGCGCCACGGCTCGAGCAGCTCGAGCATGCCCGCGTCGTCGACCCGGCGGCCGATCAGCGCCCAGCCGACGGCGGGCGCCAGGTGGAGGTCGCCGACCGACACCGCGTCCGCGTCGCCGAGGGCCCGCTGGGCGACCTCGGCCGCGGTCCACGGACCCACGCCGGGAACGAGCTGCAGTCGTCGCGACGCGTCGGCCGGTGACATCGCCGTCGTCTCCTCGAGCCGGTTGGCCACCCGCGCGCAGGCCCGGACCGTGCGGGCCCGGCCGGGATCGACACCCGCGCGGTGGAAGTCCCAGCTCGGCACCTGGAGCCAGCCGGCGGCGTCCGGCGCCACGCGCATGCCCGACGGCGCGGGACCCGGCGCCGCCTCGCCGTGCCGGGTGAGCAGCCAGCGCCAGGCGGCGGTCGCGGTGCTGGTCACGACGCGCTGCTCGAGGATCGCCGGGACCAGGGACTCCAGCACCCGCCCGGTGCGCGGGATGCGCAGCCCGGGGTGACGGCGGGCGGTCTCGAACAGGGTGGGTCCCGGCTCGAAATCGGCCGGGTCGTCCCGTTCGCCGAGCAGGTCGGGCAGGGCGTCGAGCACCTCGCGGGCACCGGCCCCCCAGGCCTGGGCATCGATCCGCTGGGGTCCGACCTGGACAAGCCGGCAGGTGGCGGGTCCGGACAGCATCCGGGTGGTGCGCCACACATCGCCGTCGGGCAGGGTGCGGAAGGCGGGGTCCGCGCCGCCGTGCGCGAGACGCTGGAGCGTCCGGGCCAGGTCGACCGGCGTCGCTGGTCGATAGCTCGTCGTCTGGTCGGACGCGGCACTCACGCGGCCAATTCTCGCACCGGACTCAGGTCGTGAAGGTGACCCCGAGGTCGCGCATCCAGGCCTCGACCCCCGCGGTCGCGAGCAGGTCCGCGACCTGGCCGGTCGCGCCGAGGAAGCACACCTGCTGGCCGTCGCCGACCGCGTCGCGCACCAGGCGCACCAGGATCGACAGCCCGATCGAGTCCATCTTCGTCGCGCGGCGGCAATCGACCGTGAGCCGCCCGGGCATCCGCCGCGCCTCCCACAGGTCAGCGGTCCCGCCGTCGCGCACCGCGACGTCGATGACTCCCCAGAAGTCGACGAGAGCCCCGTCGTCGGAGGTGCTGAAGTCGAAGCCGCCCGCGACCGGTGCACTCACGCCTCGCCCCCTCCCTCCGGAGTTCGCCGCCCGGCGGTGACCGCGGCTGCTGCCAACGTTCGCACCACCCGGGCGGGTCCGCATCCGCACCCAGTGTGCCTCTCGTCGCCGCGGGGGCCGCGCTGACGTGGCCGATCGGCTACTGGCTCGTGTTTCCCCTGCGGATGGCGAGGCGCGCGCGGCGTTGAGTCACGCCCGCGCCCCCGGGCCGGCCGCGAGCACGTCCGCCAGCGCGAACTTCACCGGCTCCTCGAGCTGGGCGAAGGTGCAGGACGCCGGATCCCGGTCCGGGCGCCACCTGCGGAACTGCGCGGTGTGCCGCAGGCGCGGTCCCTCCATGTGGTCGTAGGCGACCTCGACGACCCGTTCGGGCCGCAGCGGGACGAACGACAGGTCCTTGCCACGGTTCCACCGGCTGGTCTCCGCCTCGCGTGGGGTGCGGGTCTCGGCGGCCAGGGCCATCGCCCCCCAGGGGTGCCCCTCGAGCTCGGTGCGCAGGGGCTGGAGCTCGGCGAACAGCTCGCGGCGCCGGGCCATCGGAAACGCGCCGACGACGCCGATCGAGGCGAGCGCGCCGTCGTCGGTGTACAGCCCGAGCAGCAGCGAGCCGATCGCGTCGGGCCCGGAGGTGTGCACGCGGTAGCCGGCGACGACGCAGTCGGCGGTCCGGTCGTGCTTGATCTTGAGCCACCCGCGCTTGCCGGGCAGGTACGCACCGTCCGGCCGCTTGGCCACCACGCCGTCCAGGCCGGCGCCCTCGAACTGCTCGAACCACCGGGCGGCGAGCTCGACGTCGTCGGTGCTCGGCGTCACGTAGACCGGCGCGACGCCGTCCTCGGCCGGCCCGGTGACCGCGGCCATGGCGTCCTGCAGCGCGCTGCGCCGCTCGGCGAACGGGCGGGACGTCAGGTCGGCGTCGTCGAGCGCGAGCAGGTCGAACGCGACGAACAGGGCCGGCGTGGTCCGCGCGAGCAGCCGGACCCGGGAGTCCGCCGGATGGATCCGCTGGAGCAGCGCGTCGAAGTCCAGGCCGGTCGTGACCGAGCTGGGCACCACGATCTCGCCGTCGAGCACGCAACGATCCGGCAGGTGCGCGAGCGCGGCGGCGACCACGTCCGGGAAGTACCGGGCGATCGACTTCGTGTTGCGGCTGCCGATCTCGACCTCCGCGCCGTCCCGGTAGACGATCGCGCGGAAGCCGTCCCACTTGGGCTCGTAGCGCTGGCCCTGCGGTATCTGCGGGACGGACTTGGCGAGCATCGGGTCGACCGGTGGCAGCACTGGCAGGTCCATGGCGCCAGTGTGTCGCGCGCGGGGGCGGGCCGCGAGGTCTAGAAGATCGGAATCACCGCGGGCTTGTCCGGCCTGCCGCGCAGGGCCGGGCTGCCGAGGACCTCGGGGAGCCGTTCCTCGATGCGCGCGACGAGCTCGGGCAGCAGGGGTCCTGCGACGGGTCGGCCGAGGCCGAAGCCCTGGGCCGCGAAGCACCGCATGTCGCGCAGCCGCAGCAGGGTGTCGTCGTCCTCGACTCCTTCGGCGACGACGTCCAGGCGCAGGTGTCGGGCGAGCTCGATGGTGGAGCGCACGATCGCGGCGCTCGCGTCGTCGCCGAGGAGCCCGGTGACGAACGAGCGGTCGATCTTCAGGCGTCGCACGGGCAGGCGTTGCAAGTAGGTCAGGGAGCTGTGCCCGGTGCCGTAGTCATCGACCGAGAGCGTGACGCCCAGGTCGGAGAGCTCGCCGAGGACCTGCATGGAGCGCCGGGGGTCGACCATCGCGCTGCTCTCGGTGATTTCGAGCTCGAGGGCCTCGGCGCCGACGCAGTGCCGGGCGAGGGCCGCCCGGACGTCGTCGACCAGACCGGGGTCCAACAGGTTCCGGGCCGAGAGGTTGACCGCGACCGTCAGGTCGAGCCCGCCGCGGTGCCACCGCGCGCACTGGCGCAGCGCGGCGTCGAGCACATGCTGGGTGAAGGGTGCGATGAGGCCGGTCTGCTCCGCGGCGGGGATGAACAGGTCCGGGCCGAGCAGGCCGTGGCGTGGATGCTGCCAGCGGGCGAGGGCCTCGACCCCGAGCACCCGCCCGCTGCCGATCTCGATCTGCGGTTGGTAGTGCAGCACTATCTGGCCGTCGCGCAGCGCGTCGCCGAGCTCGCCGACGAGGGCGGGCGCGAGGGTCGCCCCGGTCTCCAGCTCGGTGCTGTACCGCGCGGTGCGGCCGGGGCGCTTCTTGGCGGCGCAGAGCGCCAGATCGACCCGCCCGAGGGCGAGTGGCGCCTGCGTACCGTCGTCGGGCAGAACGAGGACCCCGATGCTCACCTCGAACGCGACGCTCACGTCGGGCAGGTCGAGGGGCTGTTCGAGGGCCATCCGGATGCGGACGGCGGCGTCGTCGGCCTGCCCGTCGGACGTGATCGACGGGTCGAGGATCCCGAACGAGCTGTCCCCGAGTCGGGCCACCAGGGCGCGGGGTCCGGTCAGCTGGCTCAGGCGGTTGCCCGCCGCGAGCAGCAGCGCGTCGCCCGTCCGGTGCCCGAGGGTGTCGTTGATCTCGGACAGGCGTTCCAGGTCGATCTTGAGGAGGCCGCCGACGTGCCGGCGCGAGTCACCGAGGAGCTCGGAGAGCCGGTCGGTGAACCGGCGCCGGTTCGCCAGGCCCGTCACGTAGTCGGTGTCCGCGAGCTGGCCGAGCCGTTCGGCCTGGTCCTGGACCTGGTGGACCATCCGGACCATGCGGACCAGGACGAGCACGACGAGGAACCCGGACGCGATCACGACCGCCCCGGCATGCAGCGGCGCGCCCGTGATCAGCTCGAACCCGAGGATGGCGGGCCCGATCAGCAGCGCTCCGGCCAGTGCCACGAAGCGTCCGGCCCGGGTCCGTTCGGAGCGCTTGAGCGAGGGCAGGGACAGGGTGCCCATCGCGGGGTGCAGCGCCGCGGCACCCCACAGCACGTACGAGATCAACCAGCCGGGGTCGAGCACGGTCAGGTTGTCGCCGATCAGGGGCACGAACGACCCGGCCAGGTAGAGGCTGTCGGAGAGGATCAGCAGGGCGACCGACCCGGCGAGCAGCCGCGACGGGATGCCCCACGCGCCGGGCGCGGTGGCCAGGCGCACCAGCATCGCGAACAGCAGGACGTCGCCCAGCGGGTAGGCGACCCCCACGAGTCGCTCGAGCATCGACACCCCGTCGGCGGTCCACGTCGGCTCGATCAGGAACACCCACGACAGCACCCCGAGACCCGCGGTGAGGATTGCGCTGTCGAGCAGCGCGGTCGGTTGGCGCTCGGCCCCACGGCTGCGCGCGAGCACCAGCAGGCCGGCGGCGAGCACCGGGTACGCGGCGAGGTAGAAGACGTCGGCCAGCGACGGGAACGGCTCGATGAACGCGACGTCCGAGTACCAGGCGTACAGCGTGTCGCCCATCACCCAGATCGCGGTGCCGGCCGCCATCAAGAACCAGCCGCGTCGGTGCAGCGGGTGGTTCCGGCGGACACCGACGAGCATCGCGACGACTGCCGACGCGCCGACCAGGGAGTAGAGCACGTCCCGACCGATGCCGAGCGGAATGAGGAGGACACTCGCGGAGATGAGGGCGCCGACGAGCAGGTAGTGCCCCCAGCCCACCGTCCGCACACTCCTCATGGCTTACCCATCGGCCTCAAGCGGCCGATATTGAGGTTCGCCGACTCTCGCGGCCGTCAGCTGTGCGCGGCCTCCCGCTCGGGTCGAACGCCGTCGGCGCGCGGCGGGCTGAGCAGCTCGGGGAGGCGTCGTTCGATGCGGGCGATGAGTTCGGGGATCAGGGGCGCCGCGACGGGTCGGCCGAGGGCGAACCCCTGGGCGGCGAAGCAGTGCATGTCGCGCAGGCGTAGCGCCGTGGCGTCGTCCTCGACGCCCTCGGCGATGACGTCCAGGTGCAGGTGGCGGGCGAGCTCGATGGTGGAGCGCACGATGGCCGCGCTCGCCTCGTCCGTCAACAGACCGGTGACGAACGAGCCGTCGATCTTCAGGCGTCCCACGGGCAGCCGCTGGAGGTAGGTCAGGGAGCTTCGGCCGGTGCCGTAGTCGTCGACCGAGATCATCACGCCCATCGCGGCGAGCTCGCCGAGCACCTGGAGCGAGCGCCGGGGGTCGACCATCGCGCTGCTCTCGGTGATCTCCAGCTCGAGCTCCCAGGCCCCGACGCCGTGCCGATCCAGAGCCGCCCGGACGTCGTCGACCAGGCCGGGGTCCAACAGGTTCCGGGCCGAGAGGTTGACCGCGACCGTGAGCTCGAGGCCCGCGCGCCGCCAGGCGGCGCACTGGCGCAGCGCGGCGTCGAGCACGTACCGCGTGAACGGCACGATCAGGCCGATCTGTTCGGCTGCGGGGATGAAGGCGTCGGGGTCCAGCAGGCCGTGGCGCGGGTGCTGCCAGCGGGCGAGGGCTTCGACCCCGAGGACCCGCCCGCTGCCGAGCTCGACCTGCGGCTGGTAGTGCAGCACGATGTCGCCGCTCGCCAGGGCCGCGCTCAGCTCGCCCATGAGCAGCGGCGTAAGGGTGCCGCCGGTCTCCAGCTCGGCGCCGTAGCGGGCGGTCCGCCACGGCCGCTTCTTCGCGGCGGACAGGGCGACGTCGACCCGGTTCATCGCGAGCGCCGGTTCGGCCCCGTCCTCGGACAGCAGGAGAATCCCGACGCTCACCTCGACCGAGACGCTCAGGTCGGGCAGTGCGAGGTCCTCCTCCAGTGCGGTCCGGATGCGCATCGCCACGTCGTCGGCATGCTGGCCGGTGGTGATCGAGGGGGCCAGCACCGCGAACGTGCCGTCGCCGACCCGCGCCACGACGGCGCCCTCCCCCGATGCCGCACCGAGGCGATCGCCGATCGCCTGCAGGATCGCGTCGCCTGCCCGGTTCCCGAGGGTGTCGTTGATCTCCGAGAACCGCTCGAGATCGATGAGCAGCAGGCCCCCGGACGGCCCGAGTGGATCGCTCAGCAGGTCGTCGAGCCGGTCGGTGAACTTGCGCCGGTTCGCGAGCCCGGTCACGTAGTCGGTGTCCGCGAGCTGTCCGAGCCGCTCCGTCTGGACCTGCACCTGGCGCATCATCCGGACCATGCGCAGGACGACCAGGATCACCAGGACCACGGAGGTCGTCGCGACCGCCCCGGCGTGCAGCGGGGCACCGGTGAGGAGCTCGCCGCAGAGCACCGCCGGGCCGAGCAGCAGTGAGCCAGTGAGCGTGTACAGGCGACCGGGATGCATCGCCTCGTCACCGCCGACGGCGGGCGCGGACAGCCGGCCCATCGACGGGTGCAGCGCTGCGGCACCGGCCACGACGCACGCCACCAGCCACCCGGTGTCGAGCGAGGCGGAAGGGATGTCGGGCAGGGTCGAGCGTTCGATCAGAATTCCGGCCGCCAGAGCGACGGCGAACAACATCGACAGGATGCGGATCCCGGTGCGCCCGGGCCCGGGCGCCTCGGCGAGACGCACCAGCCCGCCGAACAGCAGCACGTTGCCGAGCAGGCAGGCGGTATGGGTGAGCCGGAACCGCACGGGGATGCCGACGTCGGCCCAGGTCGGCTCGACGACGTTCACCCAGATCACCAGGCCGAGCCCGATGGCGAGAATCGCGCTGTCGAGGTTCGCCGTCGGCCGACGGTCGCGACCGCGGCTCCGTGCGAACAGGAGCAGGGCCGCGGCGAGCAACGGGTATGCGCCGACGCGAACGCTCTGCAGGAGCGTCCCGAACGGCTCGCTCACGGCCAGGGCGTCGGTCGAGGACGAGAGCAGGTCACCGCCGATCCAGCAGGCCATCGCGGCCGCGACGAGGTGCCAGGCGCGAGGGCAGGCCGGGGCGCTGCTGCGCACGCCCCAGACGATGGCGACCAGCCCCGACACGCCGACCAGCGCGTAGACGACATCCCGGCCGGGACCGACCGGCATCAGGAGCTGGGCGACCGCGACGAGGACGCCGACGAGCGCGTAGCGCCGCCACACCGCCGTCATCGCACTCGCCATAGCCCACCCATCGGCTGCGAAGGGGGCGAGTTGAGCCAGCCGGTCGAATGGGTCAGCGGCGCTGATCGCCGAGCAGGTCGTCCAGGCGCCGCACGTCGTCCCACGTGTCGGCATCGGCCGCATGCCCGACGACGTCGCGCACCTCGCGCAGGTGCGCGTCGGCGAGCAGCCGGCGTATCGCGGCGTCCCGCGTCCCGCCGCGGGCAGCGAGCCCCGCGACGGCGTCGGTCAGCAGCCCGCGCCGGTAGACCCCGAGCAACGGCTGCGGTCGGCCGCCGGAGTCGACGACCTGGGCCCCGTCGAGACCGTCCGCGACCGCCGCGGCGGCCACCGCCAGCAGGTGCACGACGACGTGCCGGGCGAGCGGGACGTCGCACGCAAGCAGCAGCACGAGCGGCGCGCGGGGCTCGCCGGCGTCATCCGCGGCGCGGTCCAGCGCGGCCAGGCCCGCCTCGACCCCGGCGACCGGACCACCGTGCGGCGGGTCCTCCTGCGCGGACAGCACGGGCTCGGTGGCGAGGCCCGCCGGCCCGACGACGACGGTGCGGCGCGCACCCGCCGCCGCGTCGAGCGCGTGGTCCAGCAGCCGCCGCCCGGCGACCAGCACGTCCGGCTTGGAGGACCCGCCAAGACGCGCCGCGCGCCCACCGGCGAGCACGACGGCGTCGAACGCGCCGTCGGTCTGGCTCAGGGGCTCGGTCTGCATGCGGTTCACGGTATAGTTACGCATGGATGGTGACGGGGTATGTCGCGACCATCGCGGTGTCCCGGCCGACGACGCCGAACGCGCCCGCGCCCCCCGGGTTGCCCAGCGGCTCGCTCGAGCCGGGCAGCGGGGTATCGAAGAACCGGGCGTTGTCGGGCAGGAAGGCCCCGAACGCGCTCGGCAGGTCGTCCTCGTAGTAGATCGCCTCGACCGGGCACACCGGTTCGCACGCCCCGCAGTCGATGCACTCGTCGGGGTTGATGTACAGCGAGCGCTCGCCCTCGTAGATGCAGTCGACGGGGCACTCGTCCACGCAGGCACGGTCGAGCACGTCGATGCACGGAGCGGCGATCACGTAAGTCATGGGATTAATACTAGACCTCTAGTAAAAACTCTCTCACGGGGCGACGTCGAGCACCCCGTGCGCACCCCGCTCGGCGTCGACCAGGGCGTGCGAGACGAACGGATACCGGCCCGCCTGCGGCGGCACGAGCTCGACGAACCCGCCCTGGGCCGGTGACAGGCCGAGCACCGCGGATCCACCCGTTCCGCCCGGGTCGGCGCGCGGTCCGCCCAGGAGGTACCCACCCTCCGCGAACACGGTGTCGAACTGGCCCCCGACCAGATGGAACGCCGAGGAACGGTTCGGCCCGGCGTCGAGCACCCACAGGCGAACCCGCTCCCCCGCGCGCGCGGTGAGCGGCGCGTGGTCGTACTGGTTCGCGTACCCGTTGAACACGACCGCGTCTGGGGTCTGGGCGGCCAGCTTCGCCTCGTCCGCGCTGCCGCCCTGGCGGCCGAGGTACAGCTCGGACTGCACGAGAAGGTACTCGCGGTCCACGGCCGGCAGGTCCGGCGGGTCGATGATCACCGCGCCGAACATCCCGTTCGCGACCTGCAGCGACATCGCCGTGGCCGCGCAGTGGTAGAGCCAGATCCCGGAGTGCGTGGCGGTGAACCGGTACGTCAGCTCGTGGCCCGGCTCGATGGTCCGCATCGGCTGGTCGGGCGCCAGCGCGCCGGCGTGGAGATCGATCGGGTGCCCGAGGCTGCCGTCGTTGACCAGCGTGATCTCGAAGACGTCGCCGACCTTGCCGCGCAGCACCGGACCGGGGGCGGTTCCGCCGAACGTCCAGCGCAGCTGGCGCACCCCGGGCGCGACCTCGCGCTCGATCTCCCGGGCCTCCAGCCGCACCCGGTGCAGCCGTTCGTCGGTGGCCGGGGGCAGCGCGGCATCGCGCGCCTCGAAGCCCGTGCCCGGGTCGCCGGCGAGGTCCAGGTTCGCGGCGGCGGACGCCGGCGCGTCGTCGGCCGTCGTGCTGCTCGCGCCGCCGACCGGGTCCGCCACCACCCCGAGGACGACGACCAGGGCGAGCGCCGCGCCGGCCGCGATCCCCTGGACGAGGCGCGCCCGGCGCAGCGGCGCGAGCGGAACCGGGACCGCCTGCTGCACCGGGATCGAGTGCGGCACCGCCGGATCCGTGCGGCGCGAGAGCGCCGCTGCGCGCAGCAGCAGCCCGGGCGTCGCGAGCAGCGCCCCGAGGACCAGCACGGACAGCCCGACCCGGGTCAGGCTCGGCACCGGCAGGAAGTACAGCCCCAGTCCCGCGTTCACCAGGACGATCCGCGCCACCCCAGCGCGCTCCGTGACGGCGGCGGCGGCCCGGACCGCCGCCGGACCGCCCCCGAGGACCACCGGCAGCAGGTAGGTCAGCGAGCCGAGCAGGACCTGTCCGGCGAAGCCGACCGCGAGCGGGGCGAGCAGCGTGCCGACGCGTGCCGCCCCGTCACCCCAGCTCGGCGCGGTGGCCAGCATGACCGCCCACGCCGCGACCGACCCGATCAGCCAGAACCACGCGGCCGCGACGGACCAGGTGGCGAAGGACGCGGGCGGGCGCTGCCGGGCCTCGGCGACCAGCGGCCAGGAGGCGCGGACCAGCCCGAGCAGGTAGACGGCGGCACCGGCCGCCGCGACCGGGAGGCTGCCCGTGCCCGCACCGGCCAGCACCGTCGCGAGCCCGGCGACGAGCACCACCAGGCCGTGCCGCGCGGCGAGCTCGGCCCCCGGGGCGACCCGCACCCGGAGCATCGTGGGCCAGAGCGTGACCAGGGTCCCGACGACGGTCAGCGCGACCCAGCCGAGCAGCATCGTGGCGGCGTGCGCGACGTACAGGCGATCGTGCGCCGGGGCCGTGACTCCCGGGCGGGCGAGCAGGACGCCGAACGTGATCCCCACCGGCAGCGCCAGCGTCGCGGTCACGAAGAAGGACACCGTCCAGCCGAGGCGGGCGGCGAGCGCGTGGCTGCCCTGGTCCCAGAGCACCGCGGTGTGCCAGCCGGCGACGGCGGCGATCAGCACGGCGCCGGTCAGCACGACCGGCCACTGCCCGGTGGTGATGCCGGCGATCACGGTGAGCGCACCGGCCGTGTGTCCGGCGAGCCGGATCGCCTGGTCGCGGTGCCCGCCACGCAGCGGGCGGCGCCGGACGGCCTCGGCGAAGTGGGCGCTCCAGATGAGGATGGCGGTGCTGACGCCGCCGAGCAGCACGAGGTGGGTCATCAGCCAGCGCGCGTCCGGAACCGCGCGGTGCGCGATCGCGACGGCGGCGCCCGCGAGCAGCCAACCGAGGACCAGAAGGTTGACGCGTCGGTGCCACTGAGACCTCACGGCGGTCACCGTAGCCGCGTTCCGACGGTGTCAATACGCTGTAGGCGTTGCCCAGGGTGCTTACGGTGTCCTGGCTACCTCACCGACGAGGAGGCGCACTGGGTCTTAGGACCTAGATTCTCGCATGCGCGATGCTAGGTTTTCTTGGCCTGCTGAAACACCCGCGCAGACGATGATGCCCGAAACAGGGAGCCGACGATGGCCGAGAGTCAACGAGGATTCGACGCACGCCCAGCCAGCGCCGTGACTGCGGCTGCGACCGAGGCCCCGCGAGGGCTCGCGACCCGGAATCTTGTGCTCGCCATGCTCGGCTTCATGGTCAACTTCTGGGCCTGGGCACTGATCAGCCCGCTCGGTGCGGCGTACCGCGAACGCCTGCACCTGAGCGTCTTCCAGCAGGCGGTCCTGGTCGCGGTGCCGGTCGTGGTCGGCTCGATCGGCCGCATCCCGGTCGGCGCCCTCACGGACCGCGTCGGTGCCCGGGTCATGTTCCCCATCGTCACCAGCCTCACGATCCTGCCGGTGCTGTTCGTCGGGTTCGTCGCCGATACCTTCCCGCTGATGCTGATCGGTGGCTTCTTCCTCGGCCTCGGCGGCACGGCGTTCGCCGTCGGCGTGCCCCTGGTGAACTCCTGGTACGCGCCGGCTCGCCGCGGCACGGCGCTCGGGATCTTCGGGATCGGGATGGGCGGTACCGCGATCTCGGCGTTCACCACCGTGCGCCTCACGGACAAGTTCGGTCCGCACACGCCGTTCCTGGTCGTCACCGTCGCGCTGGTCGCGTACGCCATCGCGTCCGGCCTGCTGGTGCGGGACGCTCCCGGACGCGTGATCCCGCAGGGTTCGTTCCTCTCCCGGACCTGGGCGACCGCAAGGCTCCCCGCGACCGCGCAGCTCTCGGTCCTGTACGCGGTGGGGTTCGGCGGGTTCGTGGCGTTCAGCGTCTACCTGCCGACCTACCTCATCAACGCCTATCAGCTGGTCCCCGGCGACGCCGCGCTGCGCACGGCGGGCTTCGTGGTGCTCGCCGTCGCGATGCGCCCGGTCGGCGGCTGGCTGTCCGACAAGTACAACCCGGTGAGCGTGCTCGTCGTGTGCTTCACCGCGGCCGCCGCGCTGGCCGTGCTGGCATCCTTCGAGATCGAGCTCCTGCCGGCCGGCACGGTTGCCTTCCTCGGCCTCGCGGCGTCGCTCGGCGCGTCCGCCGGTGCCACCTTCGCCCTGGTCGCGATCCTGGCCCCCGCCAACAAGGTCGGCGCCGTCACCGGCATCGTCGGTGCCGCGGGCGGCCTCGGCGGCTTCGTCCCGCCGCTCGTGATGGGCGCCGTCTTCGGGTTCACCGGCGATTACAGCCTCGGTCTCGCACTGCTCGCCATAGTGTGCGCAGGGACAGCACTTTTCACCCGCGGCCCGGTCCGCCGGTCAATTCCTGCCAGGTGATCTGACCAGTTCGACCAGCCCGACCAGCACGCTCCCCGCGAACCGCAGAAGAAGGACCGTGCCCGTGACACCCCAGCAGAACCCGCCGACGTCGCCGCGCATGGACGACCAGGTCACGGAGGTCCTGCTCAAGACACGGCGGTTCTTCCAGAAGAAGGAGGTCTCGGCGGACCTGCGGACGCTGCACCAGATCGGGGGCCGGGACGCCGACACGTTCTACCGGGACCGCTGGAGCCACGACAAGGTCGTCCGCTCGACCCACGGGGTGAACTGCACCGGCTCCTGCTCCTGGAAGGTCTACGTCAAGGACGGGATCATCACCTGGGAGGCGCAGCAGACCGACTACCCCTCGACCGGGCCGGACAAGCCCGAGTACGAGCCCCGCGGCTGCCCCCGCGGGGCCGCGTTCTCCTGGTACACGTACTCCCCGACCCGGGTGCGCTACCCGTACGTGCGCGGGGTGCTGCTCGAGATGTACCGGGAGGCGAGGGCCCGCACCGGCGACGCCGTCTCGGCGTGGGCCGACATCATGGCCGACCCGGAGCGCTCGCGGCGGTACAAGGCGGCCCGCGGCAAGGGCGGCCTGGTTCGCGCGACCTGGGACGAGGCGACCGAGATGATCGCCGCCGCCCACGTGTCCACGATCAAGGACCACGGCCCGGACCGGGTCGCCGGCTTCTCCCCGATCCCCGCGATGTCGATGGTCTCCTACGGGGTCGGGTCGCGGTTCTACCACCTCATCGGTGGCGCGATGCTGTCGTTCTACGACTGGTACGCGGACCTGCCGGTCGCCTCCCCGCAGGTGTTCGGGGACCAGACCGACGTGCCGGAGTCCGGGGACTGGTGGGACGCCGGGTACCTGATCATGTGGGGCTCCAACGTCCCGGTGACCCGCACCCCGGACGCGCACTGGATGGTCGAGGCGCGCTACCGCGGCCAGAAGGTCATCGCGGTCTCCCCCGACTACGCGGACAACGTGAAGTTCGCGGACGAGTGGCTCGCGCCCGCGCCCGGCACCGACGGCGCGCTCGCGATGGCCATGGGCCACGTGGTGCTCAAGGAGTTCTTCGTCGACCGTACGACCCCGTACTTCGACGACTACGTGCGCAAGTTCAGCGACCTGCCGTTCCTGGTCACCCTCGAGCCGCGCGGCGAGGGGTACGTCCCCGCCAAGTTCCTCACCGCGTCCGACCTCGGCGACGTGAGCGAGAACGCCCAGTTCAAGACCGTCCTGCTCGACGAGGCGACCGGCGCGCCGGTCATCCCGAACGGGTCCCTCGGCTTCCGGTACGGCGAGGAGGGCGAGGGCAAGTGGAACCTCGACCTCGGCGACACCGTCCCAAAGCTCAGCGCCGACGGCGCAGGCTCTCACGCCGCCGCGATCGAGCTGCCGCGGTTCGACGCCGCCGACGGCTCCGCCGACGTGATCGCGCGCGGCGTGCCGACCCGGACCGTCGGCGGGCACCTGGTGACCACCGTCTACGACCTGCTGCTCGCGCAGTACGGCGTCGGCCGCGACGGTCTGCCCGGCACCTGGCCCACCGGGTACGACGACGAGACGTCGCCGTGCACCCCGGCGTGGCAGGAGACCATCACCGGGGTTCCCGCGGCGAAGGCCGAGCGGATCGGGCGCGAGTTCGCGGCCAACGCCGAGGAGTCCAAGGGCCGCTCGATGATCATCATGGGCGCCGGCGTCAACCACTGGTTCCACGCCGACACGATCTACCGCGCGTTCCTGACCCTGACCACCCTGTGCGGCACCCAGGGCGTCAACGGCGGCGGCTGGGCGCACTACGTCGGGCAGGAGAAGGTCCGCCCGCTCACCGGGTTCAACCAGTACGCGAACGCGCTCGACTGGTCCCGCCCCCCGCGGCACATGATCCAGACCGCCTACTGGTACCTGCACAGCGACCAGTACCGCTACGACACCTTCACCGCCGACGCGCTGTCCTCGCACGCGGGCGGCGGCAAGTTCGCCGGCATGTCCACCGCGGACCTGCTCGCGCAGTCCGCCCGCCTGGGCTGGATGCCGTCCTACCCGACCTTCGACCGCAGCTCGCTGACCCTGGCCGACGACGCCGAGGCCGCGGGCGTGCCCATCACCGAGTACGTCCCGAAGGCGCTCAAGGACGGCACCCTGAGGTTCGCCGCCGAGGACCCCGACGCCCCCGAGAACTACCCCCGGGTGCTCACGGTGTGGCGCTCCAACCTGCTCGGCAGCTCCAGCAAGGGCAACGAGTACTTCCTCAAGCACCTGCTCGGCACCGAGTCCTCGCTGCGGGCCACCGAGGCCGAGGTCAAGCACCGCCCGCGCGACGTCGTCTGGCGTGACGAGGCGCCCGTCGGCAAGCTCGACCTGCTGCTCACGCTCGACTTCCGGATGACCAGCACCACGCTGTTCTCCGACATCGTGCTGCCGGCCGCGACCTGGTACGAGAAGTACGACCTGTCCAGCACCGACATGCACCCGTTCGTGCACTCGTTCAACCCCGCGATCGCCCCGCCGTGGCAGACCCGGACGGACTTCGACGCGTTCACCACGATCGCGAAGGCGTTCTCCGAGCTCGCCGGCGAGCACCTCGGGACCCGCAAGGACGTCGTGGCGATGCCGCTGCTGCACGACACCCCGGACGCGATGGCCACGCCGTCGGGCCGGGTGCTGGACTGGAAGTTCGGGGAGTGCGAGCCGATCCCGGGCAAGACGATGCCCAAGCTGATCGTCGTCGAACGGGACTTCGCCGCGGTGGCGGACAAGATGGGCACGCTCGGGCCGCTGGCCAGCACGCTGGGCGCGACCACCAAGGGCATCACGTTCGACCTGACCAAGCCGATCGAGTACCTGGGCAAGAAGAACGGCGTGGTGCGCGGCGGGGCCGGTGACGGCCGGCCGTCGCTGCAGCGCGACGTGCACGTGTGCGAGACCATCCTGGCGCTGTCGGGGACGACGAACGGGCACCTCGCGACGGCGGGGTTCAAGACGCTCGAGAAGCGCACCGGGCGCAAGCTCGCCGACCTGGCCGCGGAGAACGAGGGCAAGCAGGTCACGTTCGCCGACACGCAGGCGGCGCCGACGGCGGTGCTCACGTCACCGGAATGGTCGGGTTCGGAGACCGGGGGGCGGCGGTACTCGCCGTTCACGATCAACGTCGAGCGGCTCAAGCCGTGGCACACGCTCACGGGGCGGATGCACTTCTTCCTCGACCACGACTGGATGACCGAGATCGGCGAGCAGCTGCCGGTGTTCCGGCCCCCGCTGAACATGTCGGCCCTGTTCGGCGAGCCCGAGCTCGGCGAAAAGGGCGAGCTGGGGATCACGGTGCGGTACCTGACCCCGCACAGCAAGTGGTCCATCCACTCCGAGTACCAGGACAACCTGCTGATGCTCAGCCTGTCCCGCGGCGGGCCCGGCATCTGGATGAGCGAGAAGGACGCCGAGAAGATCGGCGTGGCGGACAACGACTGGATCGAGGCGGTGAACCGCAACGGGGTCGTGGTGGCCCGCGCGATCGTGTCCTACCGGATGCCGGAGGGGACCGTGTACATGTACCACGCGCAGGACCGGCTGATCGATGTGCCGCGGTCCGAGACCAGCGGGAAACGCGGCGGGATCCACAACTCGCTGACCCGGATCCTGATGAAACCGAGCCACCTCATCGGCGGCTACGCCCAGCTCACCTTCGCGTTCAACTACCTCGGCCCCACCGGCAACCAGCGCGACGAGGTCACCGTCATCCGCCGTCGTTCCCAGGATGTGGAGTACTGATGCGCGTCATGGCTCAGATGTCGATGGTCATGAACCTCGACAAGTGCATCGGCTGCCACACCTGTTCGGTCACCTGCAAGCAGGCGTGGACCAACCGGTCCGGCACCGAGTACGTGTGGTTCAACAACGTCGAGACCCGCCCCGGGCAGGGGTACCCGCGCACGTACGAGGACCAGGAGAAGTGGGAGGGCGGCTGGACCCTCACCAAGAAGGGCAAGCTGCAACTCAAGGCCGGCGGGCGGCTGAAGAACCTCGGCACGATCTTCTCGAGCCCGAAGATGCCCTCCATGGAGGACTACTACGAGCCGTGGACCTACGACTACGAGACCCTCACCACCGCGCCGCTGCAGGAGCACACCCCGGTCGCCAGGCCCAAGTCGCTGATCAGCGGCAAGGACATGAAGATCACCTGGAGCGCGAACTGGGACGACAACCTCGGCGGGTCCACGGCGCTCGCGGCCGACCCGATCCTCGCCAAGGTCTCCGACAAGGTGAAGCTCGCCTACGAGCAGACGTTCATGTTCTACCTGCCGCGCATCTGCGAGCACTGCCTCAACCCGTCCTGCGCGGCGTCCTGCCCGTCCGGGGCGATCTACAAGCGGGCCGAGGACGGCATCGTCCTGGTCGACCAGGACGCGTGCCGCGGCTGGCGCAAGTGCGTGACCGGCTGCCCGTACAAGAAGATCTACTTCAACCACAAGACCGGCAAGGCCGAGAAGTGCACGTTCTGCTTCCCGCGCATCGAGGTCGGCCTGCCGACCGTGTGCGCGGAGACGTGCGTGGGCCGGCTGCGCTACATCGGCCTCGTGCTGTACGACGCCGACAAGGTGCTCGAGGCGGCCACCGTCACCGATAGCCATGACCTGCTCGAGTCGCAGCGCGGGGTCTTCCTCGACCCGTTCGACCCCGAGGTGATCCGCGAGGCGGAGCGGGTCGGCATCGCCCGGGACTGGATCGACGCCGCGCAGCGCTCCCCGATCTGGGCGCTGATCAGCACGTTCAAGGTCGCGCTGCCGCTGCACCCGGAGTACCGGACGATGCCGATGGTCTGGTACATCCCGCCGCTGTCGCCCGTGGTCGACGTCGTGACGGAGACGGGTGAGGACGCCGAGCGGGTGGACAACCTGTTCGCCGCGATCGACACGCTCCGGATCCCGGTGGAGTACCTCGCCGAGCTGTTCACCGCCGGGGACACCGTGCCGGTGACCGGCGTGCTGAAGAAGCTCGCCGCCATGCGCTCGTACATGCGGGACATCAACATGGGCCGGCCCGGTGATCCGTCCATCCCGGAGGCGGTCGGCATGACCACCACCGAGATGGACGCGATGTTCCGGCTGCTCGCGATCGCCAAGTACGAGGAGCGGTACGTCATCCCGGCGGCGCACGCCGAGGCGGCGCACGGCCTGGAAGAGATCGCGACCGAGTGCAGCCTCGACTACGACGGCGGCCCCGGCATGGGCGGGTCCGGCCCGTTCGGTGAGGGGTCCGGGGCGGGCACGCCGCTCGCCGTCGAGAACTTCCGGGCGCTGAAGGACCGGCAGACCTCCGACACGACGACCGACACCACCAAGAAGTCCACCCGGGTCAACCTGCTGAACTGGGACGGCCGGGGCGCCCCCGACGGGCTGTTCCCGGGACGTGACACCCCGCACGACGGCGGCGCACCCGACCTGGAGCAGAAGCCGTGAGCGCGCGACGGTCCGCCGGGGCACTGCTCGGCGGGCGCAAGGCGAAGGTCCGCCCGCTCGACGCGCGCCAGCGTGCCATCGTGCACCGGGTCGCCGGGCTGCTGCTCGACTACCCCGACCAGCCGCTGCTCGACCGGCTCGAGGACCTGCGCGCCGCGGTCGCGGACGTGCCCGAGCCCGCGGGCCCGGCGTTGCGCGGGCTCCTGGACCACCTCGGGGACACTCCCCTGGGCAAGCTCCAGGTCGCCTACGTCGAGACGTTCGACCTGCGCCGCAAGGCCTGCCTGTACCTGACCTACTACGGGTACGGGGACACCCGCCAGCGCGGCGTCGCGCTGCTCAGCTTCAAGCGCACCTACCGCGCGGCGGACCTGCTGCTGAGCGACGAGGAGCTGCCGGACCACCTGTGCGTGCTGCTCGAGTTCACCGCGACGGAGGACGCCGAGGCGGGCATGAAGCTGATGCTCGAGCACCGGGCCGGCCTGGAGATCCTGCGCCTCGCGCTGCTCGACTCCGCTTCGCCGTACGCCGGGGCGCTCGTCGCGGTCTGCTCGACCCTGCCGGCGCTCGCCGGCGAGGACCGCGAGGCCGTCGCGAAGCTCGCCGCACAGGGACCACCGGACGAGTCCGTCGGACTCGAGCCGTATGCCGCACCGGACGTCATGGGAGCCCGAACATGACCACGTCGCTCGACATCGTGCTGTGGGTGGTCGTCCCGTACGTCTGCCTCGCCGTCTTCATCGGTGGGCACCTGTGGCGGTACCGCTACGACAAGTTCGGCTGGACGACCCGCTCGTCCCAGCTGTACGAGAGCAAGCTGCTGCGCATCGGTAGCCCCTTGTTCCACTTCGGGATCCTCGCGGTGGTCGGCGGGCACGTCATGGGCTTGGGCATCCCGGAGTCCTGGACCAAGGCGGTCGGGATCACCGAGGGCATGTACCACTTCATGGCCGTCAGCATCGGGCTGCTCGCGGGCCTCGCCACGCTGGTCGGGATGTCGCTGCTGATCTACCGGCGCCGCACGGTCGGGCCGGTTTTCAGCGCGACGACCCGCATGGACAAGGCGATGTACCTGGTGCTCGCCGTCGTCATCACGCTCGGGCTGTGGAACACCATTGCCGGTTCCGTGCTGAACCTCGGCGGGGAGTACGACTACCGCCTGGGGGTCTCGGTCTGGTACCGCGGCATCTTCACGTTCCAGCTGCACCCCGAGCTGATGGCCGTCGCACCGATCGGCTTCAAGCTGCACGGCATGGCGGCGATGGCGCTGTTCGCGCTGTGGCCGTTCACGCGGCTCGTGCACGTGTTCAGCGTGCCGGTGTTCTACCTGTGGCGTCCGTACGTCGTGTACCGCAGCCGCAGCGACCGCCACGGCGCCCGGGCGCCGCGGCGCGGCTGGGAGCGCAGCGAGCGAAGCCGGCGTTGATCGGTATCGTTGCGCGGTGACCACGCCCCGCACCAGCCCTTTCGGCGAGCCGGTCCAGGCCGTCGTCGTCATCGTCTCCGACCGCTGCTCGGCCGGCACCGCGGTCGACCGCTCCGGCCCGCGCGCGGCTGCGCTGCTCAAGGCCGCGGGCCTCGAGGTCGGCGCGGTCCGGGTCATCCCCGACGGCGTGGAGTCCGTCACCGGCGCCTTGGGCGCGGCGCTGGGCGACGGCGCGCGCCTCGTCGTGACGTCCGGCGGCACCGGTGTCGGGCCGCGCGACCTGACCCCGGAAGGCACGGCCGGGATGCTGGACCGGGAGCTGCCCGGGCTCGCCGAGGCGTTTCGGCGGGAAGGTGCCCGGCACGTGCCGACCGCGGTCCTCTCCCGCGGCCTGGCCGGCGTCACGGCCGACGGCGCCGTGGTGGTGAACCTGCCCGGTTCGCCGTCGGCCGTCGAAGAGGGGCTCGCGGTGCTGCTGCCGCTGCTCCCCCACCTGCTCGACCAGCTCACCGGGGGCGACCACCATGGGTGAGGCGGCCGCGGCGGTCCGGGTCCCGCTGACCGGGATCGAGGCCACCCCGCTCGACCTGGAGGCCCACCTCGCCGCGGTGGCCGACCCGCGCGCCGGAGCCACCGCCACGTTTCTCGGGCACGTGCGTGACCACGACCCCGGCGTCGTCGGCGAGGTCGTCGCGCTGGAGTACTCCGGCCATCCCGACGCCCCCGGGATCCTCTCGCGCATCGTCGCCGACGCGGCGGCCGTCGAGGGCGTGCTCGGGGTAGCGTGCAGCCACCGCGTGGGCCGGCTCGAGGTCGGCGACGTGGCGATCGTGGCGGCCGTCGCGACGGCGCACCGCGAGCTCGCGTTCGACGTCTGCCGGGCGCTCGTCGAGCGGGTCAAGGCGGAGCTGCCGATCTGGAAGCGCGAGATCCTCGCGGACGGAACACATGTGTGGGTAGGTATGCGATGAGCGAGCCGACGACGTCCGCGGAGGTGCCCGCGCTCGAGCCGCTGGTCGACCGGTTCGGGCGGGTGCACCGCGACCTGCGCATCTCGCTGACCGATCGGTGCTCCCTGCGGTGCACCTACTGCATGCCGGCCGAGGGCGTGCCGTGGCTCAAGGGCAACACCATGCTCAGCACGGACGAGCTGGTGCGGATCGCGGGCGTCGCGGTCGCGCGCCTGGGCATCACCGAGATCCGGCTGACCGGTGGCGAGCCGCTGCTGCGGCCCGACGTCGTGGACGTCGTGGCCAAGATGGCAGCCCTGCCCGGCCCCAACGGCTCGCCCGAGGTATCGGTGACCACGAACGCGCTGCGGCTCCCCGCCCTCGCGGCGCCCCTCGCCGACGCCGGCCTGGCCCGCGTGAACATCAGCATCGACACCCTGGACCGGGAACGGTTCAAGGAGCTCACCCGGCGCGACCGGCTGCACGACGTGCTCGCCGGCATCGCCGCCGCGGACTCCGTGGGGTTCCACCCGATCAAGCTCAACGCGGTCGCGATGCGCGACGTGAACGACGACGAGCTCGTGGACCTGACCCGATACGCGGTGGACCGCGGGTACGAGATGCGGTTCATCGAGCAGATGCCGCTCGACGCCGGGCACGTGTGGTCCCGCGTGAAGATGGTCACCGGTCCGGAGATCCTCGCCGCGCTGTCCGAGGCGTTCACGCTGACCCCCGTGCCGAACCGGGGCTCCGCGCCCGCCGAGCGCTGGTACGTGGACGGCGGTCCGGCGACCGTCGGCGTGATCGCCTCGGTGTCCGCACCGTTCTGCGGCACCTGCGACCGGGTCCGGCTGACCGCCGACGGCCAGCTGCGGTCCTGCCTGTTCGCCCGGATCGAGTCCGACCTGCGCACGCTCCTGCGGGACGGAGCCGACGACGACGCGCTCGAGGCCGCGATCCGCAGCTGCATCGCCGGCAAGCGAGCCGGCCACGACATCGACGACCCGACCTTCCTCCAGCCCGACCGCCCGATGAGCGCCATTGGCGGCTGACCGTCCGTCCCAAGCGCCTCGACGCTACGGTTCGCGCCGCGGTGAGCGGACGACTCATTCGGCTCTGGCGAGCAGGATGGCCTGATCGTCCCTCTCCGTGCCCTGAGCGCGTCGCACCAGGCGGCACACCTCCCGCAGACCGGCGGCGCCGAGCTGGGCGGCAACCTGATCTGCGGCATAGAGGTGGCGCTCGAGTCTGATCTCGTGACCGAATCGGCGGTACGCCCCGGACACGTCTCGGGTGCCGTCGCCGGCCTGGAAACCGACGAGCAGGTGGCCGGCCGGGCGCAGGACCCGGGCGGCCTCCGCGAAGATGCGAGCCTGGCCGGCGGGAGGCGTGTGGATGATCGAATACCACAGCAGCACGCCCGCGAACTGGTCGTCGGGGTACGGGAGACCGGTCAGCGAGCCCACCGTGAACGCCAGGTCGCGGTGGGCTCGTCGTGCCATGGCAACCATGCTCGATGACAGGTCGACGCCCTCGACGCGGCACCCGCGATCGGCGAGATACCGGCTCATCCGACCCGCGCCGCACCCGGCGTCGAGGACCCGTGGGCTGTCACCCGACGTCGCCGCCTCAGCGAAGGCGTCAATCATGGCGAGGTCCAGGGGAGCCTCGGCACGGG
Organism: Pengzhenrongella sp.; assembly: GCF_036565025.1. NCBI lineage: Bacteria > Bacillati > Actinomycetota > Actinomycetes > Micrococcales > Pengzhenrongella > Pengzhenrongella sp. The sequence goes on along the minus strand of NZ_DATCNW010000115.1, from coordinate 6,855 downwards.
TGTCCGGCAGATAGGTGGCGTAGTCCTGCGCCACTGTGTCGTAGGCGTCTCGGACACTGCGGAAGCCGAGCGGATCTGGAGGCGAGGAGGTCACGAGGCGCATGATCGCACGACCGGACTGCCAGAACGTTCAGCTCGCCTGGACGGCGTAGGTGCCAACTGCGGGCCGGGCGTCGACGACCCGGGTCACGCCCAGCCCCTTGGCGGTTCCGGTGCCGATCCCGCTGTACTCAGCGAGCCGGAACAGCGGGTCGACCAGACGTGCGACGTCTTTGTCGTCGCAGCGGTAGCGGATCCGTCCGACGAAACCCGACAGATGCATGCCCGACATGACCAGGGGGTGGCTTCGCCCGTCGATGTCGCTGACCCACACCTCGTCGGCCTGCTGATGGCTCACGTCGCGCTGTCCCAACCCGCTCCACGCAGCCCAGCACTCCGTCAGTCCGCGCAGGACCGCCGATGGCGCTGGCCAGGGCGTCGAGCGTGTACCTCGCCGGAACGTCGCCGGGGTGACGAAGTCCAGAACCCACGACGTCGCACCCGAGGGTGTAGCCAACGACCGCCACGCCTCATCGCGCAGTCGGCGCGGCGTGAACGAGGCGCCGGACAGGCCACCGAGGCGAAGGTTGACCCCGAGGACTGAGGCAGTCGCGAACTGTTCCTCGGCCCTTGCGGACAGCAATCTGACCTCTACGGCAGGTAGGCCACCGGTCTCGCGCATCGGCGAGAGCGCGTAGGGCATCTGCTGCGCGTTGTGGTCCCTCTTGTCGAGGTCGAACCAGCGGGTCAGGGCGCTGTGGACCTGCTCCCCCGTAACCCGCTCCAGGTCGATGCCGGCAAGGGGCACGAGCCACCGGCTAGGCATGGGGTCTCACCCGCCCTGGGGTGAGGTCGGTCGACCATCGCGGCGCAAGCGGGTAGGAAGTGACGAAGTCGACCACAGGACCCCCTGATGCCCCCTGAGCAGGCCTTAGCCCGCAGGTGTCTTCACCTACCTACGACACTAGCGCAAGTCGGGGCCTTATGTGGTGGTTTGGGGGATTCTCCCTGCACGGCTGACGCCCACCAGGCCCACCGATGCCCCGGCCAGCGCACCCGGGTAGCCCAGTCCCACCGCGGCCTCGGAGTACGCGTACAGATCCTGGATGATCCGCAGCGACTTGGCGGCCTCGACCGGGCTGATCCAGAACGGCGCCGCGTCCCCCAGGCGCGCGTAGAAGTCGTCGATCAGCAGGGAATGCGAGGCGCCCCAGTAGTCCTTCCCCGCCGACGACACGAGCCGTTCGGCGACCGTCGTCGTCCGGCCGTCCGCGTAGGTGACCACCAGGTCCCCGCTCAGCCGGAGCGTCGCGGCCTCGGTCGTGACCTCGATCGTCACCGGCGCGTTCACCGAGTTCGCGACCGTCGCGTACAGGACGGTGCGCGCACCACCTGAGTGGGTGAGCATCATCTCGGCGGTGTCCTCGACCTCGATGTCGTCGGCGAGCGAGTTGTTGCCGGCGTGCCCCCGCACGTCGGTCACGTCTCCGAGCAGCCACTGCAGCAGGTCGACGGTGTGGATGGCCTGGTTCATCAGCAGGCCGCCGCCGCTGGTGGCCCACCGGCCCCGCCACGGCTTGGCGCGGTAGTACTCCGCGGAGCGCTCCCAGATGACGGTCGCGGACGCCCCGGCGACTGCCCCGAGCTCGCCCGAGTTCAGCAGCCGCCGCATCGCCGCGACCGGGGCGTTGTACCGGTTCTGGAAGCAGACGCCGATCTTCACGTCGGGGCGAGCGGCAGCGGCCAGCACGAGGCGCTGACCCTCGGCCACGGTGTGGGCCAGCGGCTTCTCGAGGACGACATTGATCCCCCGCTCGACGCAGGCGACGGCGATCGCCGCGTGCTGGTGGTGCGGCGTGCAGATGTGCACCACGTCCGGCTGCATCTCGTCGAGGAGCTCGCGGTGGTCGGCGAAACCCGGGACGCCGTACGCCGCGGCGGCTGCGGCCAGCACGGACGGCTCCGCGTCGCAGACGCCGACCAGCTCGATGGCCGGGTTGGCCGTGATCGCCGCCAGGTGCACGCTCGAGACGTCGCCGCAACCGATAACTGCCGCCCTTGTCATGCTGACTCCTCGTTCGATTGCGGAGATCTGTGAGTGGTGCGCGAGCTCAACGTGGCGCGCTGACGCTCCTGAGATAGGCGAGGTTGTCACGCGTGCGTTCCTCGAGCGGGAGGTCGGTGGAGAAGTCCTCGCAGGTCACCCACCCGTCGTACCCGAATGCGCGCAGTGCGTCGACGTACCCGCGCACGTCACCCTGACCGGTGCGCAGCGGCGCCCACTGCGAGTCCCAGAGCACCGAACCGTCGGGTTCGGCAACGGTCCGCGGGCACCACCGGACGTTCTTCACGTGCACGTGCGCGAGGTAGCCGCCCAGCAGCTCGAACGCCGACGCGTAGTCCTCCTGGCCCTCGATGAGCAGGTTGCCGAGGTCGTGGATCACGCCGACGTGCTCCGGGTCGAGCCCCTCGATCAGTCGCATCGCCGCGGACGCCGACGACGTCAGCGTGCCGTGATGCAGCTCGACGAGGGCCTTCACACCGTGCGCGGCGGCCCTCTCGGTGACCCACTCGAAGTGCTCGCGGGCGAGCGCGAAGGCCTCCCGGTAGTTCCCCTGCCCCACCCGGGGCACGGTGATGCGCACCTGGCGGGCCCCGAGCGCGGCGGTCGCGACCAGCAGGGTCTCCACGTCGTCGTGGTTGTCGCACCGCGCGTAACCGCCGAGGCCCGAGAACTCCAGACCGGAGTCGTGGGTGATCCGGGCGATCTCCGGGGTGTCCCGGGCAAGGGTCGCGAGCGGCCAGGTCGCCTGGTTGCCCGCCCAGAACCCCGGGACCGGGGCGTCGTCCTGGTCGGTGATCCGCCACTCGATCCCGTCCCAGCCCTGCGCGGCGAGCGTCTTGGCCGCGACCTCGGGCGACCATTGCGGGGTTGACGCGGTGAAGACGGAGAACTTCATGACGGGGCTCCTGCCGGTAGGTGGGCGGCGTCGGCCTGGCCCGTGTGAACCTGCTCGGCGTCGTAGTCGCCGGCGAGGACGTCGTCGATGACCACGCGCCGGCCGAGGGTCGACGAGAGGTAGATCGCCCGCACGAGGGCGAGGGACTCCAGCGCCTGCTGGACGCTCACGCCCGGCGCCGAACCGGTGTCGATCGACCGGGCGATGCTGTCGTACTGGCGACCGTGCGCGACGGCGAACGCGTCCTCGTTGCGGGGCACGGCGGTGGTCTCCTCGATGCCGACCTCGTTCTGCGCGAGGTTCCCCGTGACGTCTCCCCCGGTGATCGCGCCGTACGCCGAGGTGCCGCCCGCGTCGCCGTCGGCCGCGTGGAAGTACTCGAGCCGATCGTTGTCGATGATCGCGGACCCGGTCGAGCCGTGCACCTGAAGCCGGACGGTCAGGCCCGGGTACGCGGCCGTCGTGGCGTGCACGACGGCGAGCGCCCCGGACTCGAAGCGCACGGTCGCCACGGCGGTGTCCTCGACCTCGAGCCTGTCGTGGGCGAGAAGCGCGGTGTGCGCGTGCACGTCGACGGGCTTGCCCAGGAACCAGCACAGCAGGTCCACCGTGTGCACCCCCTGGTTCATCACCGCGCCGCCGCCGTCGAGCGCCCAGGTGCCGCGCCAGTCGCCGCCGTCGTAGTACCCCTGGCTGCGCCACCAGGCGACCGAGGCCACCGCGGACGTGATGCGCCCGAACCGCCCGCTCTCGACGGCCCGGTGCACCGCGACGCTCGCGGGGTCGAAGCGATGCTGGCTGATCACCGAGACGTGGATCCCGCGCTGCGCCGCGTCCGCCGCGAGGTCCGCGAACCGCCTGGCTTTCGCGAGGTCGACGTCGAGGGGCTTCTCGACCACCGTGTGCAGGCCGGCCGTGACCGCCTCGGTGGCGAGGTCGATGTGGGTGCCGCTCGGGGTGCACACGACGACCAGGTCGACGTCGCCGCGCACCAGGACCTCGTCGAGGGTGCTGCTCACGGTGGGCCGGGGTGCGCCGAGGGTCTCGAGGATGTCCGCGACGCCGTCGGCGGTTTCCGGTGTGGTGTCGACCAGGGCCGTCACCTCGAACCGTGCGTGCCCGGCGAGCACGCGGGCGTGGTGCTGCCCGATGACGCCGCAGCCGACGATCGCGGCGCGAATCCGCTGCTCGCTCATCGGGTCACGATCCCGATCTGGGTCGTCAGGTCGCGAAAGGCCCGCGCGGCCTCGCCGAACGACGCCGGTCCGGAGAACGCGCCGAAGGCGTTCGTGCTGCCCAGGTGCGGCTCGAGGGACACGAACCCGCTGTACCCGTCGTCCCGCAGGGCGGTGAGCGTCTCGAGCAGCTCGCCGTCGCCCGCGCCGGCCGGGACGACCTCGCCGGTCGCGGCGATGGCGTCCTTGACCTGCAGGTACTCCAGGTGCGGGCGCAGCATGGCGTACCCCTCGGTGAACGGCTTGACCCCGACCTGCACGAAGTTCGCGCTGTCCCAGGCCACCCGGAGCGAGTCCGAACCGACAGACTCGATGAGGTCCAGCACGCGCTCGGGGGTGTCGCCGTAGATGGCCTTCTCGTTCTCGTGCAGCAGCACGACGCCCTCCCGCTCGGCGAGATCCGCGAAGGCCCGCATCCGTTGGAGCACGGCGTCGCGCACGTCGGCCGCCGCCAGACCCTCAGCGCGGTAGAACGAGAAGATGCGGACGTAGCGCGAGCCGAGCCGGTGGGCGGCCCGGATGGCGGTCGCGAGGCGCGCCACCTCGTCGTCGAGCGGTGCGCTCACGTCCACCTTGCCGACCGGTGAGGCGATGGCGGAGACCGCCATCCCTCGTGCGGAGATCAGGTTCGCCAGGGTGGTGAGCTGGTCGTCGGTCAGGTCGAGGATGTTGGTGTCCCACGCGCCGCGCACCTCGGCGTGCCGCGCGCCCAACGCCTGCAGGACGGCGAGCTGCACGACGGGATCGGGGTCGATCTCGTCCGCGAAACCCGAAAGGATCCAGTTCTGGTCGTCCGATCTCATTTGACTCCTCCTGCTGTGAGGCCACCGACGAGGTAGCGCTGGAAAACGAGGTAGAGAACCACGACAGGCACCGCGCACACGAGGGCGGCGGCCATCATCTGGCCGTAGATCGGGACCGCGCCACCCTCCTGGGTCGAGCCGAAGACCTGCAGTGCGACGGCGGCCGTCCGGGTGTCGGGCCTGGTCATGACCGAGGCGAAGAGCACGTCGTTCCAGCCGAGCAGGAACGCGAAGATCCCGGCGACGACGATGCCCGGCCAGGCGAGCGGGATGACGATGCGCGTCAGGATCTTCAACGACGACGCCCCGTCGATGCGGGCGGCCTCCTCGAGCTCGCGTGGCAGGCCGCGCAGGTACGTGACCATGATCCACGTCGAGAACGGGAGCGCGAACGTGAGGTAGGTGAGAAACAGGCCCCACCGGGTGCCGATGATCTGGATACCCAGCACGCTCGCGGCACTCGAGAACAGCACGAAGACCGGCAGCAGCAGCAGGGTGCCCGGGATGCTCTGCAGCCCGACGAGGGTCCGCAGGATCGTCAGCCGGCCGCGGAACGCGAACCGCACCAGCACGTACGCGGTGAACACCGAGAGGAATGCGCACGCGGCGGCGACGGATCCCGCCACGATCACGCTGTTCATCAGCCCCCGCCCGAGCCCGACGGTCGTCCAGATCTTCGAGTAGTTCGCGAGGGTCGGCTCCGAGGGGAAGAACTCCCCCCGGGCGACCTGGATGTCGGAGTTGATGGACGCGAAGAAGATGTAGAGGGTCGGCACCAGCACCATGGCCAGGAGTGCCGTGACGATGACGATGAGCAGGGGACGCGGCAGCAGCCGGGTGACCTCCTCGCGACGGTTCGACGTCGACGTCGTCGCCGTCGTGCGCCGGACTGCGGTCGTGGTCATCTCTTGCCCCCGTCGTCGCCGGTGTCGAGCTTGACCGCTCGCAGGTACACGAACAGCGGGATGGCGATGATCACGAACGAGGCCACGGCCATCGCCGCGCTCAGCCCGAACCGGAAGCTCTGGAAGCTCTGGATGTAGGTCAGCACGGGCAGCACCTCGACGTCCTTGGGCGTCGGCACCCCGAAGAGCACGAACGGCAGGGTGAAGTTGTTGATGTTGTGCAGCAGCGAGATGATCACCGCGAGGGCGAGCGGCCCGCGCAGGTACGGGAAGACCACGTAGCGCAGCTTGTTCCACCACAGCGCGCCGTCGAGCGCGGCCGCCTCGTACACCTCGTGGTCGACGGACTGCAGACCGGAGGCGGCCAGCAGGTAGATGAACGGCCAGGACGTCCAGATCTGCACGAAGATCAGCGCCCAGAAGCTGTGCGGCCCGTTCAGCCAGAGCCCCCCGTGGATGCCGACGTCGGCCAGGGTGGAGTTCACGACGCCCGTCGGCTGGAGCATGGTGCGCCAGACCGTCCCCACGACGAACGCCGGCAGCACGTAGGGGACCAGCAGGATCGAGCGCACGACGGCCCGTCCCCGGAACTTGTTCTGCGTCGCGAGCGCCGCCGCGACGCCGATCGGCAGGGTGACGAGCGAGACGAGGACCGCGTAGGACCCGCTGATCCAGATCGACCGGAGCAGGGGCGAGGACCGGACCGCCTCCACGTAGTTGCTCACGCCCACGAACGGCGCGTCGAGCCACTTGCGCAGCGTGTACTGGTCGAGGTCGAGCATGGAGATGTAGACCCCGATGATCAGGGGCACCACGATGACCACGATCATCAGGATGCCGCCGGGGGCGAGCATCCACATGGGCCGGTTTCGTTCGCTGATCTGGCGCCGGCGGGCGCGGCGCGGCCCCGCCC